>JAMOOX010000088.1 GCA_027065045.1 Campylobacteraceae bacterium
CCTTTTTAAATTTATATTTATTTACTACTCTTCTTCTTACTAATATATAATTTGGACGAATAATATATCCCAAAAAATCTAAACCTTTATTAAACTTTTGAAGTTTGCTATCTTGACGAAGTTTGAAACCTAAAGTATCTAAATATATCTCTATCTCCTCTTTATACTCCAATAATTTATATCTATCTTTATGAAATAAGACAAAATCATCAACATATCTAAGATAATATTTGACTTTCAAGACTCTCTTTATCCAATTATCAAAATCATTCATATATATATTTGCAAAAAATTGACTTGTAAGATTACCAATAGGTAATCCTTTGGATTTTGGTATTTTAAATAAAGTTTTATGAGGTGGTAATAATTCTAGATTAGATTTATCTCCTTGAAATATATAATTCTTTGTATAATTATGATAAATTATTTTATTACTTAACCATAATATATTTTTGATTTTCTCTGTAGATAAAACGGTAGTTCCCATCTTAGATAAATCATTAAATATTTTCATAAATAATATATTTTTATCTATATTATAAAAGAAACCTTTAATATCAAGTTGTAGATAATAGCCATTATCTCCCACAATGTGCATAAACTTTTGAGACCTCTTTGTGGCTTGATGAATTCCTTTACCTTTACGATTATTATATATATCATGTATAAACTTTGGTTCATAATACTTCTCTAACTCTCGTACCAATATATGATGTACAACTCTATCTCTAAAATTAGAAGCAAATACCTCTCTTAGTTTAGGAGAGTTTCTCAAGAAGCATATACTATTACCAATCTTATACTCTCTACTATCTAAATCATATTTTAACTGCCATAAATTTGTCATTAAATTAGACTCAAACTCTAATTGATTACTACTATTTCTTTTATTCTTACGACACTCTAAATAACATTTATAAATATTTTTAAAATCAAACATATATAATCTCCTTATTTAGAGTCGTTTAAAAACGACTCTATTAAATCATTCTCCTGCTCTTACACACCTTACCAAATAACTATTATCCTTATTGCTATCGTAATCATTGCCATTATTGAAATTGACAACCCAAGCATTACTACTATTATTGGCATAAGAGCTAAATTAGTGCCATATTTTATCCTATGAGACAAAAATGTCATCTCATCCCTTTGATATACACTTTGGTAATAGCACCTCAGAGTGAAATTAGCACACTTATAAAATAACAAAGTATTTTATAACTCTGGCTATCTACTACTATTTAACCAAGCTTGTGACTGCTTGGCTATATCAACTGCTAGTCTAGAACTATGTTCAAACTGTTTGAAACTCTTAAATGCTTTTAACTCTTTGGATATTAAAATCAACATTTTCATATCTTCACATCTATCTCTAAGTCTAATCAATACTCTTTTTTTATCTTGTGATAATCCTACACGATTGATAATAAATAAAATATCTTTAGAGAACTTTCTCATATCTTCGCCAATAGTATATTTATGATATTTATCAAATCCTTTAACTATAGTCTCAATATATACACAAAGTTCTAATCCCGAACGAAATATTGGAAAATTATAATTATTCATTTAATTATACCCCTAAAATCAAAAATCAAATCACTCTCCTGCTCCCACACACCTTACCAAACCACTATAATCCTTACCGCTAACGAAATCATGGCCATAATCGAAATAGACAACCCAAGCATCACTACTATAATAGGCAACAGAGCTAAAAGACCAATAATAATCACCATCTGTATTTGTAAAAATTGGATTAATAGCAGGGCTTACTCTACCTTTATCTGTAATAGATACAAGCTCATCAATAGTAGGTAATCTCCACTTAATACTGTCTCCTAAATCTAAATGACTACAGTAATCAATTGCTTCACTATGGGTATAAGTGTTATTATCATCCTCTTTTTGCCAAATAAGGGCTGTATTATTATCTGTGATAGTCCCATCTCCATTATCACTATAACTATGAGTTAAGCCTCTTTGGGTATCTCCGTCTGAATTTGATGTGCTATCATTTGTATCTCCTGTGGCAAGGCGAGAGAATTTATTGATATTATTTACTTTGGTAATAGTCTCATAATATAGCTCATATCCATCACTTGCCTCTACACTATCTTGGATAGATATATTACTATCATCTCCAAATATCTCTGAATTATTACTCATATTAATATCATAATGATACCAACTACTACTATATACCCCTACTCCATCTATCGATCCATCTCCATAGATATTGAAGCTATCATCAGTAGAGAGAGTACCACTATCTATATCTTTGGTAAAGTATATTGATAATTTATCATCATTTTTGGTAGTAGTGCTATTATCATCAAATACTGCTCCTTTGATAAATAAATCATTGCTATCATTTGTAATTGAGATATTAACATCTATACTATTACTTACCCCTGCCCCATTAGATGCTGTAGTAGTTAAATGATATATAGATTTACTCTCATAGTCTACTGCTTCTTGTAGAGTAATCTCTCCATTACTATCTATATTAAACTTCTCGCTACCATCTCCACTAAGCGTAAAGTAGCTAATATTGCTATCATCTATATCTTTGATATTTACAAACCCTACACTATCACCCATAGAGGCATTTTCTGATATAGAGTAATACTCTGATATATAGATATTTTCTATCCAGCTCTTATCAGCACCATCATCTTCTGAGCCATCTTTACTATAACACCATTTAATCTCACTGCCACTAGATACTAAATATATCTTTGTTTCCATAGATTGCTCTCCAGAGATACTATCTTGATAATCTTCATCTATATAAAAGTTTAAATAATCACAACCTCCTTCTGATGATACATTCCAATCAAAATTAAGCTCTCCTGATACATCTAAAGTAGATATTATACAGCTACTTTGGTTATGTATAATATCTCCACTACTATATGTCCCATTCCCCTCATCTACCCAATCACTATCTCTACTAAATGTAAAGTTTGTAATAGTAGTTGTATCATTCTTATCTAATAAAACAGGTATCACCTCTGCTATATTATTAATATCAATAGTTAAAATTATATTCTCGCTTACTCCTGCTCCATTTGTAGCATTTACCTCTAATATATATTGAGGTTTATTCTCATAGTCTAAATTACTATTAGTTGTAATCTCTCCACTACTACTAATATTAAAGTTGGTGGTATCATTTATATCATAGCTTGTAATATCACTTTTACCTTGTGATATTATAGTGATATTTCCTACTACTGTGCCATTAGTGGCATTTTCATCTATATTTAGAGTGGTGTTATCTAATGTTGGAGTAGCTTTTATTACTTTAACGGTTCTTGATTTACTTGAACTATTTCCACTGCTATCTGTGGCACTATATGTGATTGTATATGTCCCTATTGTATTGGTATCTACACTTCCTCGTTTGGATACACTTAGAGTGCCATCTACATTATCATTAGCACTCGCTCCACTATCGCTATAACTATCTCCTTTGTATATAGTTGTAGAGTTTGAGCCTTTGATTGATATTGATGGTGGGGTGGTATCTAGTGTATATACTCTGATTTCTCTTGTGGTTTGGGCTTGGTTATTTGAGCTATCTATTACTCTATAAATAATTATATATTTTCCATCTTTTGAGGTATCTACATCTCCTATTATCTCTATTGATAGGTTTTTATCATAGTTATCATCTGCTTTTGCTCCCTCTTCGTTATAGTTTGTTCCATTTTCTATTGAGATTTTTTCATCTCCTATTAGGGTGATGGTGGGTGCTATATTATCTATTGTATTAACTT
Organism: Campylobacteraceae bacterium; assembly: GCA_027065045.1. Taxonomy (GTDB): domain Bacteria; phylum Campylobacterota; class Campylobacteria; order Campylobacterales; family Sulfurovaceae; genus FS08-3. Next base: position 3,789 of record JAMOOX010000088.1, read on the forward strand.
CTCTTGAAATCTTAGCCTCATTTCCTGAGCTATCTTTAATAGAGTAAGTTACTATATATCTGCCTATTTTTGAGATATTTATATCTTGGGTGATTACTATATTTGATGTGATATTTCCATCTATATTATCATTTGCCTCTGCTCCGTACTCTATATAGTTATTATTGACTTCTAATGTGATATTAGAGTCTTTAATTAGGGTAATAGCTGGAGATATATTATCTATTATAGTTATCTCTCTTGAAGTATTGGCTTCATTTCCTGAACTATCTTTGATATTATAAGTAATAGTATATTTAGCTACTTTTGAGGTATCTACTACTCCATTTATAATAATATTTGATGATATATCTCCATCTATATTATCATAAGCTTCTGCTCCATACTCTATATAATTTTCATTTAGATTTAGAGTGATATTTTGTTCCCTTATTAGATTAATAATTGGAGATATATTATCTATTATAGTTATCTCTCTTGAGGTGTTAGCTTCATTATTTGAGCTATCTTTGATAGAGTAGGTTATCATATATTTACCTATTTTTGAGCTATTTATATCTCCACTGATTATTATATTTGATGTAATATTTCCATCTATATTATCTACTGCTTTTGCTCCATACTCTATATAACTATTATTTATATTTAGAGTTATATTTTTATCTCCATTTAGGGTAATAGTGGGAGATATATTATCTATCTCTATTGGGGTTGAGATATTTTTATCTTCTGTTTGATTTGTATCGTTATTTTCTACTTTTATAGGGGTAGTATCTATATAATCTTGTAGATGTTTTTTGACATAATCTAACTCTAAATATGGTTTATCTACCTTTTTGATTATATCTCTAATATCATCTATTGATAAATCTTTTAGATTATCTTGTTGAGTAATTTTAGCTGAAATATTATCATCTATCCAAATATACTCATCTATATCTCCATCATCATCTAATGATTGTAGAAATAGTGCTACTTTTAATAGCTCTTCATCATCAAATATATCTCTATCTAAATTTAGTATATCTTGAAGATAGAGTTTTTTATCTTGTGGGATACTATTAGCAGATAAGATTGTAACTCCACCTACTTTAAACTCTACGGGTAAAACAGCACACTCAAATTTACCATCTCGCTCTGTTCTTCCTTTTTTATCTCCACAACTATACTCTATATTTCCTACTGGGCTATCTATTAGATAACCTACTTTGGAAGATAAGACTATATCATTTTTACAATCAACATCTCCTCCTCCACAACTTGCCATAAATATAGATATTAAGCTTAGATTAAGCCACTTAAATATTGATTTAAACATACTACTCTCCTACTAATAAATTTAATATCTATTATACCCCCCCCTCAACTCTTTGCTTAATTTTAGTTGAAATTGTATATTAATTCTAATTTTTTTGATTTTTGTGTAGATTGGTAATAGGTAGAATTTTTTGAATTGAAACTAGTGCTTTAGTTCTAGCTTTTTGTGAGGCTAAAGCCATCACTTCCAATAAGTTTGGTCAGATGCCAACCAAATTTATATCTACAAGGATAAATCTTTAGCCCTTTTCATCTAAATCTATCCACATTTTTAGCCTCTTTTACATCTTTTAGAAGCTGTGATATTCTTATTTTTACACCTAGTTTATTTAGATATATTACATAGTTAGTAAGTACATTTTTGGCATACTCTTTTGTCTCTTGGACTGGGACTAACTCTATACTCATAAATGGTTCGTAGTTTTTATTTTGAAATAGCTTTTGGGTAATTAGTAGATTTTTGGTAAATCCTATTCCACCATTATAAGCATAAGCTACAAAGAGTGGATTATATAGCCATTTAGTGAGATAATCTAAATGAAAATTGGCATATTCTAGTGCTTTGTATGGATTAAACATATCATCTAAATCTATCTTTTGATTTTTCTTTTTGGCTATATCTTCTACCAAAAATGGCATAATTTGCATCATTCCTAAGGCAAAACTTGTAGATATTGAAGCAGGTACAAATCTGCTCTCTTGTCTTGCTATGGCATATATTAGTGCTTGTCGTTTTTTGGGTAGTTTGTTCAATATATTACGATAAGGCATTGGGAAGTAGTGCCTCTGATATTTTGTGCGTCTTGCGTGAATATATGAGTATAGTGATACTGTCTCTATTGATGCGAAGCTATTACCTAGTTTTGCTTGGTCTACACTCTCATCAAAAATTTTCTCTTTGAGTTTTGCCCAATCTATGGGGCTTGTTATATCAAAGTTATCTACTCTATAAGCTTTTAATTTGGGGATAATTATATTTTGGGGATAGTGTAGGTGTGCTTTATCTCTAGCTAAAAGTGTATATATATTTATATCTTTACTATTAATTAAGCTTTTGAGATATAATTTTTCTCTTGTGATAAGATATAACCAAAATGATGCTTGGTCTTTGAGATTTGAGCGATATGCTTTTTTTCTAGCCTCTCCAAAGTATAGTATAGCTATATCACTTTTATTATTTTTGATAGCATTTAGTCCTAAATCAAAGAGAGTTGAATATGTAAGAGCATTTTTAAGTGCAGGGGCAAATAAAAATGATTTTGCAATATATTTTAATTTCTCTTTTTTAATGATTTTAATTGATTTATTAAATGCTTTGCTTCGTGTAAGTTTTTGATACTGTTTTGGGGTAAGGATATGATTAAACTTTTCTCGTTCTTTTTTTGAGGCACTATTAAATATAAATGTCTGCATATCTGCCTCTTCTTTAAGCAGTGCTTCTATTGGGTGGATAGATTTTTTGATTTTTTTAGACTTTTCTACTTTTTTTGCCCATGCCTTTTTTTGAGCTTTTGTTGGCTTTTTGGGTTTTGGTTTGCTAAGAGTTGGATAATATCCTGTTTTTTTGATATATGCTTTTTTAAGCTTTTTATTGAGGGCTTTAGCACCTTTTATAATCTTGATAGCTTGTGATTTAGTAGTAGTTGATTGAGATAAAAATCTCCAGATATAGTAATCTTTTTCTCTACTAAATGGCATCTTATCTACATACTCAAAGCTAAAAGTTTTGGAGTATATAGATGTAGATAATAATAAAATGAGGAGTATATATCTCATCAAACCACTAATCTACTCAAAAAATTATCAATAAATTGAAGCCCAAATAGTATAACTAATGGAGATAAATCTACTCCTGAAAATACAACAAATGGCATTTTTTGACGGATAAAATCAAAAACTGGTTCAGTTAAACGATATACAACTTGGACAAGTGTATTCCTTGGGTCTGGTCTAACAAAACTTAAAACTGCTGAAATAAAAACTACAATGATATAAACACTAATCATTGTATGAATTAACATAACTAACGCATAGATAAATGCACTCACGATACAACCTCCGTAATATAAGATTTAATTAATGGGTATATAGCATCTAATGCTACTTCACTTTGGACAGATGTCATAATTAGATTAAGTGGCTTTGATAATTTTTCACCCTCTAACCCTGACTCTACCATTATATATTTTTCAAACTCTTCAAAACTATCTATCATTGGGGCATTAAAAACAGTATTTTTAATTATTTTCATCTCTTCTCCCCACTTACTATCAAAATCTTTTGGAGCAAATATTGCCTCTATTTTGATTTTGAGTTCATTTATAGTGCTAACCTCTTGTAGATATAATTTAGCTAACTCTCCAATATCATTATCATCAAATCCAAATAGTGATGATAGTTTTTTATTATCTATCAATTTCAAATGTTCTCTATTTATAAATTTTAACTTTTCAATATCAAACTCAACAGAAGTAGTAGAGATATTTTCTACTTCAAACCACTCAATAGCCTCTGGCATTGTAAATATCTCTTTTGGTGTTTCATTTCCAATTAAGATAAGATAATTTATAATCGCATCAGGCAAAAATCCATCTTCTAAAAGTGATTTTATACTATTTGTGCTATTTAAAATAGTTGGAAGATATATATATTTTGTATTATCTATATATCCAAGTTGAGTTTTGATATACTCTTGTTTTAGAGTATTAGCTAAATTCTCCTCTCTACAAATAATAAAATCTACTCCACTAAGCATATCATCACAAGCAGAAGCAAAATTTTGTGTAGGAGTCTTATCATCTTGTAAAATTATAAAGTTATCTCCATTTGGTGCTTTTATACGGATTGAAAAAGCTATTTTATCCTCTTTGAGCCTATTAATATCAAGATTTTTATCTAAAGACTCATTAGTAGTAGATATAAAAGCCTTATCCTCTTGAAGCAGTCTTATAGCCAATGTTTGATGAATATGAAGATTTTGGCTTTGGTGAAATAGCTGTGAGTGAGGAAGAGCAAATTTTTCTAATATCATTAATATCTCTTCATCTTTGCCTCCTATATTTCTCTTTTTATCAATATCCTCTATTCGTACTATAAAGTTATCACCTATTTTTTGGGCATAGAGATAGTTAATAATAGCCTCTCTTAAATCAGCTATATTCATATCTCTTGTTGGTGATGTGGCATACCTCAACATCTATTCTCCTATAATTTTATTATTTAAAATATTATCTTATTTTGTTAAATATAACTTGAAATAGTATAAAAAGTATTTTAACATAATTTATGATACAATCTATCCAAAAATAGGAAAATATATGTTATGTGGAATAGATGAAGCAGGACGAGGCTGTATAGCAGGGGATATGGTAGTAGCAGGAGTAGTATTAAATAGTAGCATAGATGGGCTTATGGATTCCAAAAAACTTAGCGAAAAGAGAAGAGAAATACTATATGAAGTTATAGTAGAAAATGCCAATTATCATATAGTATCATTTAGCCCAGAAGATATTGATAAACTTGGAATATCAAAATGCTTATCACAAGCCCTAGAAGAGATAAAGGCTCACTTTAAAGAGTCTGATATTTTATTTGATGGAAACTCATCTTTTGGAGTAGATGGGATTGAGACTATGATAAAAGCAGATACCAAAATAGCAGAGGTAAGTGGTGCAAGTATATTAGCTAAAGTTACAAGAGATAGAGCTATAAATCAAGATGCCCTACTCTACCCAAATTATAAATTTGAAAAACACAAAGGATATGGCACAAAAGCCCATATAGAAGCTATCAAAGAGTATGGATATACACCAATTCACAGAAGAAGTTTTAGATTAAAAGCACTAGAGGAGATAAATAAATGATAATAGACACACATTGTCATCTTGATGATGATAGATATATAGATGATTTAGAAGAGGTTCTACAACGAGCCAAAGATAATAAAATTGAGAAGATGATTATACCTGCAGCCGACCCACAAACTCTACAAAGAGCCATAGAGTTAGCAGATAGTTATGATAATATATATTTTAGTGTAGGAGTACACCCTTATGATGCCTCTAATTATAATAGAGAGTTTATAGAAGAGTTTATAACACACCCTAAATGTGTAGCTGTTGGAGAGTGTGGTTTAGATTATTATA
>JAMOOX010000089.1 GCA_027065045.1 Campylobacteraceae bacterium
TAATAGTCTCCCAAATGGGATTTAAAATTTAGTTATAATAATAAAAACCATCCTATAAAGAATAGCTTAAACAAGAGCGAAACTTTATAGACATTAAAATATTGTTTCATTATTTGAGTATTTTGTAAAAAATGCTCATATGATCAAATAAAAAAGTAATACATTCTTGGTCAGTGTTCATTAAAAACTCATTGTTTTCACAAGTGCTAAAACTAAAAGTTTGGTGTTTGTACTTCTACATGTAGATAATATTATCTACGAGGTATAAATACTCTTTTTGGTTCATAAGGTTTATTGTATTTAAAGACAGAGTAAATAATAGCTGCTAATTTTTTAGAGATAATAATTAAAGCCTCTTTTTTACTTTTGCCAGCAGATACCTTATCTCTAAAGATTTTTCTTAATTGCTCATTATGTATTACAGAAGCAACTGCTGCCATATAAAGAGCATGTTTAGCTATAGGTATTCCTCTTTTTGCTAGTCTTCCAACTTTCATGGAGTTACCGGACTGGTATTGAGTTGGATAAAGCCCTAAGTAGCCTATAAAAGATTTAACAGATGGAAATCTTTTAATATCTCCACACTCTCCAAGGACAGCAGATATAGTCTTATCTGATACACCTGGAATTGATTTTATTTGTTCAATTGAAGAATCTATAATTTCAATTTTATTATATAGCAGACTATTTATTTGAGCCTCAATTTTATCTTTTTCTTGACAAAGTAGCTCTAATATCTTAATATTAGTTCTAATCATTAAAGCTCTTGCTTTTTGAGCACGACCACCGTAGATGGAAGATTTGGAAAGTTCGATTAAGAACTTAGCCTTTTCATCGTTAAAGTTGTTACCTTTGATATGTCTAAATATCTTGGTCATCTTTTGTGGCGTGCTTTTAGAAATATCCACAGCTGTCGGATAAGCTTTAATGATTGCTATAGCTGTCTTAGTAAAAATATTTGGAAATACTTTATTAATCTCTGGATTAACAGTAGCCATTACAGTTGATATTTCTCTCTTGATAGTTTTAATCTTATCCATCAGAGAAGCCTTTAATCTCCCAAGAACTTTTAATGATTGATAGTCATCATTAGATATAAAGCTTTCTTTGTATTTACCAGTTGATAATAATTCAGCAATTACATAAGCATCAATAGAATCATTCTTTACCTTTCTACCCGTGCTAAAGTCTCTAAACTTAGCTGTTTGATAAGAATTTAAAAGTATGACTTTATAATCTGCATCAGTTATATACTCATATAGATTTTCACTAAATGCTCCTGTTGACTCTACTCCAATAATGAAATCATCATTATTTAGAGATAGTTCTCCCAGTATAGTCACTAACTTTCTAAGACCTAAAATATCTGAATATATCCAGAATGGCTTTACAGCTATTTCTCTAGTATCATCCAAGATACAAACATAATGTTTTTCTTTGGCTACATCTATCCCTACATAGTACATAATAAACTCCTGTGATAGTTTTAGAATCTCATAGCTTCGTGTTATACGAGGTAAAGAATTTCAATCTCTCCTCAGCATCCTATAGATGATTTTATAAAGCTAACACAAGACGTTTTATGTGTTGGTACATATAGTCCAAAAAGGAAAAAACTTGTTTGCTATTAGCTTTTGTGAAAACTATGAGTCTTAAATGAACTCAACCATTTTATAGTATTTGGTTGGTTAATGTATTATACGAAGGACTAATATG
>JAMOOX010000090.1 GCA_027065045.1 Campylobacteraceae bacterium
AAATAATGAAACAAACATATAGAAATAGAAGAAAAAGATATAATTTAAGAGTAAATCTTATTTGTGGATTAATTAATTTTGATAGAGGTATGAATTGTTGAAATATTGAGTTTTGCAAGAAGTCTACTAAAGATAAAGGCTTTAAAGAAAATGATATTATAGGTCTTATAAGTACATTTAGAAATATGTTTGGAGACTTATCAAAGTTTGAAATAGCTCAATCTTTAAATATAAAACTAAATGAGATAAATAGTTATATATCTATGGGAAATATACCATCTATTAAAGTTTATTTAGTAAATAATGGTATAATTATAGTATGTTCAAATGCAGAATATGCTCCATCTTCTCAATCTACAAATACTATTATAAAACTAACAGATGCTCAAATCATCAATGGTGGTCAAACCAGCAAAACAATACAAAATGTTATTTGTGATAATAAAAATAAAAATGAAGATTTTTCACAAACTTATGTATTGGCTAGAATTTATAAAATAAATGATTTAAATAATATAAATAAAAACTTGATTGATAAAATTACACTTTCTACAAACTCTCAAAATGCTATAAAGTCAAGTGATTTAAGAGCAAATGATACTATACAACAAAATATAGAGATAGGATTAGCTAAATACGACATAAAGTATATACGGAGAAGAGATAACAAAAGAGCAAAAAAAGGTGACATACGAAAAGAGATTGTAGCTGAAGTTATTTTAAGTGCAATTTTAAAAAGACCAAATGAAGCAAAATATAAAAAAGCTCTGCATTTTGGTATGTTGTATAAAGAGATATTTAATGAAAGAATTATTAATATAGAGATGATAATATCTCTAGTGAAACAGTTTACCTATATAGAAACTAAAAGAAAAACAGCTTCTAATGAACTGCTTAGTAATTATCCTTTTATACCTTATGCAACATATCATATACTTATGGAGTTTTATCAGATAGCAAGTGATGATAGTTTTGAAGCTGATTATACTAAAGTGCTGAGTATTATAAAAGAAAAATTTAAACTCTTAGGTATAGATATGAGTAAATCTCTTGATATTATTAGTGTGTTAAAGAGTAATAGGTTGAATGGGTAGGATATTATATATTGAGACCAATATATGGGAATATATGATTCTAGGGTTTGGAATTAAATTGAAATTTTTTTTATGGAGAGAATAGATGATAGATATTGAAAAGATAAAATCACAAATTGTACAAGTTGGTTTATATGCTAAAGAATGGCTAAATAAATCTTGGTATCATGAAATATCAATTGAAGAGGTTAAAGTATGATTTTAGTAACAGGTGGAGCAGGATATATAGGTTCGCATACTCTCATAGAACTATCAAACGCAAACTATGAATTTATAGTATATGACAACCTTTGTAACTCTTCTCAAGAATCTTTAAAAAGAGTCTCTAAAATCATAGATAAAGATATACCTTTTGAAAAAGGCGACATAAGAGATGCCCAAGCACTAAAAAAAGTATTTCAAAAGTATGATATTGACTCTGTTATTCACTTTGCAGGACTTAAAGCAGTTGGTAAGTCTGTAGCAAATCCACTAGAGTATTATGATAACAATGTAAATGGTACTTTAGTATTACTAGAAGTGATGAAAGAGTTTGATTGTAAAAAGATAGTTTTTTCTAGTTCTGCTACAGTTTATGATGAAGTATCTACTACTAACTATAAACCACTGCAAGAGAA
>JAMOOX010000091.1 GCA_027065045.1 Campylobacteraceae bacterium
CAAGGAAAACAAACAACTAAAAAATAACTCTAATCTAAAAAAGAGTAAAATTAGATAAGAAATGAAAAAAGGGGTATAAGATGAGTCGTAAAAAAACAGTATACAGCACAGAACTAAAAACAAGATTTTCAATAAACAATTTAAAATATATTAATTGCCTTTCTTATATTAAATAGGCTATAATATAATTAATTTAATATAGGAATTTATAGATGAAAAAACAGTTGGCTATTAGTATAGGTGATTTAAATGGGATTGGGATAGAGATTACTCTTCGTTCTCATCATATTATCAAAGAGTTTGTAGAACCAATCTATGCTATTGATGACTCTATGTTAGAACAAGCATCAAAATTATTAAATATTGATATTCCAAATGACTTTCATACTGTTAAGGTCTGTAATAATATATTTGAGATTACTCCATCACAAGTGAGCTATAAAGCAGGTGGATATAGTTATCGTTCGTTTTTTAAGGCGATAGAGCTTTGTGTAAATGGGTTTGCTGATGCTATGCTAACTCTTCCTATTCATAAAAAGGCATGGGAAGAGGCTGATATTAAATTCAAAGGGCATACTGATGCCCTAAGAGATAGATTTAAACAAGATGCTATTATGATGTTGGGGTGTGAAGAGATGTTTGTGGCTTTATATAGCGAACATATCCCTCTCAAAGATGTGGCTTCAAACCTTACTTATGATAAATTTATTAAGTTTTTAGATGATTTTTATAATAGTATTAATCTCAATGATAACGAACAAGTAGCAGTATTAGGGCTTAATCCACATGCAGGAGATGGTGGAGTATTGGGAAATGAAGAAGAGATTATAGAAAAGGCTATAAAAGATATAAATATTAAATATAATAGAGATATATTTGTAGGTGCTATTGTACCAGATATTGCTTTTACTCCAAACTTTAGAAAAAACTTTAGATATTTTGTAGCACAATATCATGACCAAGGATTAGCACCATTAAAAGCACTATACTTTGATAAGAGTATTAATGTATCTCTAAATTTACCTATTATAAGGGTATCAGTTGACCATGGAACGGCTTTTGATATAGCATATAAAAACCAAAATCCATCAAATCTTAGCTATATTAATGCAGTTAAGTATGTTGTAGATAGAGATTAAGAGATAGATAAATTATTAAGATAAACTCTCTCTTATCTTAATCTCTCTTTGAAATCCCCAATCTTTTCTATTAGCTAATACTATATCTTTTTCTACTCTCTCTATTAGCATAGATTCACTATCTTCTAGCATCATCTCTACCTCTCCTGATGGATTGACAAGCATACTATCTCCATAAAATTTCCAACTTACACCATCTTCTATATACTCACCTAATCTATTAGCACGGAGGATATAACAGCTATGTAAGAATGCTTTTGTTTTGATAATTTCTCTCCATCTATTATGAGATTCAAATGTAGAAGCAGTGGGAATAAGCACTAAATCTACCTTTTTTTCTATGATAAATTGCCAAAAGTGGTCAAAATGTAGTTCAAACCCACCTATTACAGCTACTTTTATACCATCTATTATAAAACTCATAGGCTTTTTTAGAGCAGTAACTGGATTAGCAAAAAAACTTTGTTCATTCCAATGAGGATATGGGATAAGGATTTGTTGTTTGTAGTATGATATTGATGAGGGGGATATTTTGGCTATCTCTTTGTAGAATTTCTTTTTTTTGATAGTGATAATAGGTGCTATAAAAATTATATTATACTTTATAGCGAACTCTTTTAATATATTTATATTTCTATTCGTCTGTTCTTTAACCATACTCTTGGGCATACTCTCTAAATCTTTGAAAAAGTGATTTAATACAAACTCTCCAAATAGTAGAAGTTTGACATCTCTTTTATGAGCCATCTCTATATAAAACTTCAATCTATTGGTACTCATACCTAGAGTTGGGAGCTGAAGAGAGGCTACTTGAAGTGATTTATTCATTATATATCCCCAAAATGCTTCTGTTCTATGGTTTCTATTTTTACTTTGGCTTTTTCTATCATATTTTGAGCATCTTTAATATTTTTAATACCATCTTCATAGAGTTTAATTGCTTCATCTAGTGTGATTTGTGGAGAGCTTAGTTGTTCTAAAATCTCTCTTGAATACTCTAATTTATCTTCAAATTTTTTTGGTTTCATTTTACTGCCTAATTTACTATATGAAAATCAACTCTACGATTTTTAGCATAACATTTATCAGTAGTATTTTGACACAATGGAGAACTCTCTCCAAGGCTTCTAAGTACTATTGTTTCGGGGCTTACACCTTTTGATACAAGTGAACTCTTGACAGCATTTGCTCTTTTGAGTCCTAATGCAAAGTTATACTCATCAGTACCAAACTCATCACAATTACCCTCTAGTTTTATCTTGCTTTTACTTTTGGCAATAAAAGAGTTATTGTTCATTCTTTTCTCCATATCAGGTGTAATATCATATCTGCCAAATTCAAAATAGATACTCTTAAATCCACTACTACTACCATCAATTCCATCATCATGATTATTATTATGTGAGGCACTACTATTGCCTGTTACTCCACTACTATCATTAATCGTAACTGTTTCAGTTGAGTTTGTTACATTTGATGGTGATACTTTTGATTTCTTATTACAACTTGATAAAAAAAGTAATACTGTTATTGTTAATATTGTTAATCTCATAAATTTATCCTTTTACCAATCTATTGATTGAATTTTTTTACCATATATTGGGAATGTAAGAGTCTTTTTACTAGCTAAATTAATATAACCTATACTACTGCTTCCACCTCTTGATTTGACATACAATACCACCTTACCATTTGGAGAAAACTTAGGGAATTGATTAGTCCCTGTTGTAGTTAATGGACGAGTACCACTAGATGATGCTAGATATATATTAAACCTATTTTTGCTATATTTAGCACTACTCTCTCTACTAGAATATACAATATTATTCCCACTTGTATCACATGAGTTATTATTTCTTCCATGAAATACTATCTGAGAAACTCCACTACCATTAATTGGCTTTTTATAGATATTGGCATAACCTAAAGGATTAGATACATATACAATACTACTCTCATTATCGCTATAATTACCATTTACATCTATCCCACTAAATGTAGTAATTCGTTTTTTAAGACCACTTAGAGTATCAAGTTCGTAAATATCAGCATGTCCATTTGGTGCCATAGTAGCTATTATCTTTGTGCCATCACGACTTACATCACTACATACTATCATACCCTCTGATGATGCTACAAAACTTCTAGCACCACTATAAATATTGAGTTTATATAGTGTAGGACGAAGAGTAGCGTAGCTTGTATAATATATGCTTCTTTGGTGCTTGTCTGCCCATTTAGGAAATAGATTTAATCCTCCACTAATAAGGACTTTTTGATAAGTCATACTATAATCAGCCAATACAATTTGGCTCTGTTTAGCCCCACTATATCGTGAGAATATTACATATCTATTAATCCATGATATTGGTTGATAGTGAAGTGCATCATTTATATCACTTACTGCTTGATGTGCTAAAAAAGGATACTTATTAAATGATGGAATATTATACTCTTTGCTAAATACAAGAGCCTTTGATGATACTTTTAATAATGATATACTCAAACTTGCCCCACTAGAGAGATTTAATCTATATTTGATTATATACTCTTTATTATTTAAATCAAGTGTAGTATCACGACTTGTGTAATGAATTTTATCTGATATAAAATTACCACTAATTTTCAAATCTTTACTCAATAAATCAAAAAACTTCCCACTAATATGAGGTGCAACCCCAACACTCTCATCTAATACTACTACTTTACTTCTCTTATCCACATCTTTTTCAATTCTAATTGTTGTATCAAAATCTGCAAAAAGAGCAACTGATAAGAGAAACATAATCAAAAATCTCATATCTATCCTTAATAATAATTTTCTCTTATTATATCAGTTTTAATTAAAGGTTTCTTTATCTAGTTAGTGTAGAGTAACACTCCACATTGTAACCATAATTTAAAATATTATTATTTTTTCAAACATCTTCTTTATATAACTACTCTTTTTATCAACTTGAAAGAGTACATTTTTATCTTCAAAATATTCATAAGTTAGGTTGCTATGTAGTTCATTTAGTGCATTCAAAGATGTATTTGAGAGTATAAATGAGTTGAGTATGGTATTTTTCTCTTTTAGTTGTAATTCTATCTCTTTAATCTTCTCTGCCAAGCTGATTTTTGGGTCATTTATTGGATTTAAATTTCTTATCCCTTTAGGGTCTATAAAACTAATGTATTGCTTATCATCTTTTTTTATCCACATAATAAAATCAGGATAAAAATTACCCTCTGTAAAGAAACCAAGACCCGTTTTACCTTGATTTCTAAGTAGGTATATCTCTGCATCTTCATAAGTTGAGCTATTTTGCTTTAAGTATTTATCTAAATCTTCTATAAACTCTTTTTCACCCTCATTTAGTTCTATTGGTTTGATTTGTAAGGCAGTCATACCTTTATTAGTATAAATAAGTGGATTATAAAGGTGTTTATTGAAGTTGAAAATTTTTAAATCGACTCTTCTATCAAAAGTTGGAAGTTTTTTATTATGTAAATCTTTTTTAAGATTTTGCAATATCTCTATAAGCTCTATCTCTTTATCTTCTACTGTAATGGTATAGCTATCTATTAAGTTAGCCCTATCTTTAACCTCATCTAGCTCTCTATACTCCAAAAATTGGCTCTCCCACTCACTCTTTTTGTACTCATAAAATGACTTCATATATTTTTTGAGAAGTGTAATCATAATAGTTTCAAAGTTAGCAAGGTTTTTGAAGCTACTTACTCTCATATCATTTTGGGGTATATAGAGTTTATAGCAATCTTTTCTACTAAGTAACTCTTCTATCTTAGCCTTAGAGATATTTAGATTACTCCAACTCTTCTCATTTTTGAACTGTTGAAGTGCGAAAAATATATTATCTATATTTATAAAACTCAAATGCTCTTTTTGAAGTATTTCACAGTTTAAGTCATATTTATTTCCAGTTCTCTTTTCACTTTCCAATATATCCACTTGTTTATATAAGCTAAACACTACTTTTTTACTAATACCTCTAATATCGCTATACTCTAAATCAAGCTTCACATCTGCCTTGAAGTCTTTGCCCTCTTGTAAGTCTAATACTTTGAGTTTTTTAGTTTTATAGCTCTTATCATAAATCAGAGGCAAAATAAACTCTACTCTTTCAGAGACAGGAACACCCTCATCTTTTAGATACTCTTTAAAAGCTCTCATATAGTCAGCTTTTAGTCCAAAGATATTGAGTGTTTCAACGGCTTGATATTTTCTTTCTAACTCTTTTCCTCTAATCGCTCTACTTCTTTTTAGGCAAAAATCATACCCTTTTAACCGTACCCCTCGTCCAAAGAGTTGAATAATCTGCGAACCCTCTTTTTTGCCCACATTCATAAGCCCCATAGTAGAGACTCTCCAACTACTCCAACCCTCACTAAACTTCTTTGAGCCTATGAGTATATTTAGGTTTGAATTAGTGTTATTTATGGTCTTGAAAAATGAGCTTGAAAAATCTCTACTACTTACATTAATACCATTAGCTTCACACATCTTGATAAGCTTATCGCTATCTCCCACATTAATAACACCAAAATGTTCATTCTCTCCGATTCTAAGAGCTATCTCTCCATCTACACCTTTGAGATTTTCTATATGAAACATTCCATTAGAAGCATTAAATATTATATGTAGTATATCATCAAAAAGTTCTGAAGCATTTAGGTGTGTATTTTCTAAAAAGCTAAATTTATTGGCAAATATATCTACACCTTTTGTAGTTTGAAGACCACTATCAAAGCTCAAAATCTTTTCTATATTTGCGATACTCTCTGTTTTATTTTTGATAAACTCATCTATAAAGAGTAGTACATCAACCACATCAGATACCTGTTTTTTATTTTCACTTCTAACAGCATTGACACTTGAACCGACAAAGACCATAAGAGGCTTTTCTATGAGATAATTTTTTGCTATTTTACCACTTTGGTATATCTTCATCTGCTGATAAAAGCTCAAAAGTGAAGCTGTAAGGTAAGTTTGTCTTATCTCCTCACTATCTTCACTTAGGTTTAAAATAGAGTAATCTTTGCCATAGCCATCGTTATAAAAATACTTATAGCTATAGTCAAATAGTATAGCCTTAGCATACTCATTTTCTAACTCTTTTTTCTTTGCCCCTGTGCTAGAGTTTATCGCTTGAGCAAAGGTAGCCGAGTATTCAAAAGCAAAGCCATTAGCTGATAGTTTATCTCTATTGGTCTTCCATATCTCGCCCTTAGCTCCACGGTGTCCCTCATCTATAAACACAAGGTTATTATCTTCAAAACTATCAACGGCTACGGTTTTGTCTCCGTTTTCCTCTCCTAGTTTTGTTATCTCTATAATCTCTATCGCATTACTCTCAAAGAGTCCTCTGCTATCTTTGCTAAATATCTCTGCTTCTATGTTTGAAGCTTGAAACTCCTCTAAGTGTTGATTTGATAACCCCTCATTTGGAGTAATTAAAATAGTTTTATTGATTTTGATTTTACCCTTAGCATAGTGGTTAAATTGCAACAGATTAATATGAAGTAGAAGTGTTTTACCTGAACCAGTAGCATTATATAGGGCAAGTTTATTTAATTCACTCCTATTATACTCCCTAAGCTTCTCTTTTTTACTCTCTATATTACTATTAAACTCTATTAAATATCTATTTAAATCTTCTAATAGTTGCTCTCTATCCTCAAAATATTTATCTAAGTAAATCTCTACAAATAGTAGTGATAGGTATTGAAAATATTTCCATTTTATATCTCGTCCTATAGCCTTGGTATGTCTAACTATATTCTCATCATACTCCAAAAGCTTATCATCACTTATGATTTTATGTGTACTTATGAGCTTGTCTTTTAGTTCGTGATAAAAGAGTGTATTATCATTTTCATCAAGGTTCTCTAATCTTGGTGCTTTCAAATCTTTTGCCAACGCTTCAAAGCTACCAACTCCAAAGAGAGATAGTAAATAGGAGTTTAGTACTAATTTTTCGTTAAATTTCATCTAAAACCTCCAAAATAACCTCTAGCATAAACTCTATAAAAGGGGTACTCTCTCCTAGATAGGTAGATTTCTCTATAGCTTCATAGTATCTGTCTTGATTATCTCTAACTATACTCTCAATTGGTACTATACTAAATATCTCTTTGTAACTATACAAAATCACACTCTGTCAAAGTCGTCCTATTCGTCCATTACCATCACTAAAAGGATGAATAAACTCAAACTCATAATGAAACACACAAGATTTTATAAGTGGATGTTCATCACTATTTTTAAGCCAATCAAAAAGTTCACCCATAAGCTGTGGCACAAATGTTGGTTGAGGAGCGATATGACTTACTTCATTACCACTTCCCACTCCTACATTTACACTCCTAAAACTACCTGCATTTTTCAAAATACCTTTCATCAAAGTTTTATGAGCTTTTAGTAAATCTTCAAGGCTATCAAATCTATAATTTTCTAACTCTCCATAGGCTTTTATCGCACCCTCTACCTCTAAAATCTCTTGATATGTTCCTAAAACCTTTTTCCCCTCCAATATAGCTGTAATCTTCTCTTCACCCAAAAAATTACCCTCTATCTCCAAAGTTCCTGCTAGAGTTTTAATTCTATTGACTTTGCGAAGTTTAGGAGTAATACTATTAACTTTATGATACTCAATCTTTGTCAGCCCTTCACTAATAGCAGATATAAGATTTACCATTTTACTTGTTATGGTATATAGTGGTTTATAACTACTCATTAAACATTAACCTCTTAAACTCTTGTTCTATCAATTTAAACTCTAAATTATTATCTCCATTTACAAAAGTAGTATCAAACTCATCTATATTAATATCTCTAACAAACTTATCTAACGCATCATTACTCTTTTTATCTCTCCAAATGATTAAAATTTTTGTACCTTTTAGATTTTTGCCCGTTATAGTCATAAATCCATCTTTAAACTCTATCTGTTTTACCACAAGCCCCAAAAGGTAGTTAAATGTTTCCACTAAGTCAATATTTGTATCTTTTGTTTCGCCCACACTTGAAGTAGCTATTTTGAGTTTATAATCAAATGGAGTGCTAAAAGTATCTATGTTTAGAAGTGAACCTTGGCTCTCTATATCTAAAGAGTAGTTGAGTATATAATCCTCTTTGGCTTGTGGATATAAATCCAATGCTTTATTTTGCTCTTCTGTCTTTTTGAACTCAAGGTTATTTAGAGTATCTTCATAGCTTTCAAGTTTGAAGTATTTAAAGATTTGAGATATGCCATTTTTTGTAGTTGGTTTTCCATCTTTCCAACTGTCTGAGTAGATTACTTTTTGTATTCTTGGCTTTGTAACACTATCAAAATATTCACCCATCTCAACTAAGATATATTTTCTTTTTCCATTATCTTCACGGTTTAGGTTTATAACTGCGTGTCCTGTTGTTCCTGAACCTGCGAAATAGTCTAGGATTGTATGATTATTATCTATAAAAGTCATTAATAATTTAATAAGATTAGATGGTTTTGTATATTGAAATGCCTTATAATTATATAATTTTTTTATTTCAGAAGTTGCTTCTGTATTTATAATATCAGAAATTAAGTTTTTATGTGGTGCTGACCTTTCTATTATTTCATCTTTATTATTAACATACATATAGTTCTTATAATAAACTCCCCAACCACTTGATTTAATTTTTGATTTTTTGAGAACGATAAACCCATTATCTAAACCCCACTGTAATTTATCTTTTCCCCAAGTCCAAATCCATCCATCATTAATAAATTCTGTTCTTCCATTTGGATAAGTAAAACTTCCATCTGGACATTTAATAGGATAATTCATTGAGTCACTATATTGAATACCACCTCTATCTAAATTATCTACATAATGCGTTCCTCTTCTATTATAATACCAAAGAACCTAAAAAACTGGAAAGATAAATTCTTAGAAAATGCAGAGTTAGCAATGGAACCAGCAAAAGCAGTAAAAGAGTATAAAGAACAAGTAGTATC
>JAMOOX010000092.1 GCA_027065045.1 Campylobacteraceae bacterium
TTTTAGGGTTTTATTTATTATTCGTATTTTAGCCTAGTTTAGCTTAAAGTAGAATGATATATAGATTTAGCTAGGCACTACAATAATTTAGAGCTTTAACTTTCCTTAGTGGGTGGGGATTTAGTCGTTGCTTAAGGAAGGTTTGGGGCGAAGTCGGGAAAACTAGTGGTTTTTTTCTGTAGGGTGGGTGAAACCCACCATTATATTATATTAAAAATCCTTAATTATCAAACCAACTCACCTTTTTTAAGTCTAGGTATTATATCTACTCTTAATTTACGAATTAAAAAACTCTTTTTATCATAAGCGATACTATTATCTCTTCCTATAGATATAATTTTTTGTTGGCACTCTTTTAGTTTGAGATTGATTAGGCTTTTTTGTAGTTCATCTTCACTCATTGTAGTAAGTTCTTCATCTATTAATAGTCCCATTAGATTAGGATTATCAAGTTCTCCTTTGAGGACAATATCTAATAAGTTTTTATGAGATATAAATAGATTACTAGAGATAGTATCTATTAGATTATCTATTAATGATGGTATCTCTATTAGGGTTTTAATTATACTAAGTTCTGTAATATCCTCTTTTTTTATTTTTGTAATTTTGGGAGTATTTGAGGTCTCTTTTGGTATTTGATTTGTGATAATATTAGAAGAGATTGATAAAATAGATGCTACTTTTGGTAGATATGATTCTCTTACAATTGGGCTAAGAGTATGTAAATATCTATTTATCTCATTAAATGCTTTCTCTTTTTCTATTGGATTATTTATATCATAATTTTGTGCCATCTTCTCTATTACAAAACTTATAAACTTTTTGGGAGTTCTTAGGATTTTGGCTACTTCATCTGCTTTGCCATTGGCTATCATATCAGCAGGGTCTAACCCATCTCTAAATAGTACTATTCCACCATCAAATCCACTAGCACTTAACATTTGAGATGCTCTAAAACCTGCCTCTAATCCTGCCTTATCTCCATCATAAGCCAATATAATTTGAGGTTCTCCTTTTCTAAGAAGTGGGATATGTTCATTTGTAAGTGCAGTCCCTAGTGTGGCTACACTCTCTTTAAATCCTGCTTGATGAAACATTATTACATCTAAATATCCCTCACATATAATAATTCTTTTATCTCTATATATTTTATCTTTGGCTCTGTGATAACCATATAAAACTCTTGATTTATTAAATAGTTTTGTTTGAGGAGAGTTTATATATTTAGCAGGGTGATTAGATATAGTCCTACCACCAAACCCAATTAGATTAGCATTTGATGAGTATATTGGAAATGTTATTCGCTCAACTAATCTAGCATAAGGAGAGCCATTATCTCCAATAGCTACGACTCCTACATCTTGAGCTTTTGGAAGAGGTAGCATTGAGGAGTTTAAAAAGTTTATAACACTACTACTATTACCTACAAATCCCAATCCAAACTCCTCTATAGAACTACTATAAACTCCTCTATCTTGTAGATATTTTTTGGCATTTTTATTTAAGTCTAAATTTTTGATATAAAATTTTTCAATTGCCTCTAATACTCTTTTGGACTCTCCAAAATCTCCTTGACCTTTGGTATATTCTAATGAGAAATTATATGAAGATGCTAATTTTTCTATCGCTTCTGGGTAGTTTAACTTCTCATAATCCATCACAAATTTTATGCTATCCCCACCAACTCCACACCCAAAACAGTGAAAAATCTGCTTAGAGGGGCTTACCACAAAACTTGCTGTTTTTTCTCCGTGAAAGGGGCAGTTTGCTTTGAAATTTGCCCCTGCTTTTTTGAGTTCTAAATAGTTACCTATTACATCTACAATATCTAGGCTACTCTTAAGAGTCTCTATTGAGTTTTGAGAAATCATTAATCTTCTTGTGCTTCTAATTCTCTAATTTTAGCTTTTGCACTCCGTACTCTTGTTTTATATAGTTCTATATCATCTTCAATTAATATCTCTTCGCTCTCATCAAAAGCATTTTCATACTCCTCTTGTGCCTTTTTATATTTAGCTAAATTTATTTGGGCATACTCTTTTAACTCTTCTAAACTCATATTTTGCATATATATCCTTTTTTGTTATTATACTAACTTTTTTATTTTGAATTTAATATTTCTTCTAAAAGAGAGTAGAAAAATCCACACTTGTACTACACTCATTAGATAACTCAAATCTATATATATCATCTTTTGTAGCTTTTTTTATTAGTTGATACTCCCCATCAATAAGTCTAAATATATCACTTATTTCACTATTTGGTTCAAGTATAATATAAAACTCTACCCTCTCTTTTTCATATAATTTAAATTTAGTTGTTACATCTTTAAAAGCAGTAGCTTTGAATAATACTTCTACTATAATAGGAGGAGTTTTTGAAAAAAACTGTTTATCTGTATCTTCACAAAATATTGCTACATTTGGTTGGACAGTAGTATTATCATTGACTTTCCAATCAACAGGAGAGATATATACCTCACAATTTTTATCTAATTCTCTCCAAATATGACTTACTACTCTTTGATATTTTGGATATGGGGCTGGGGACATAGAGTAGGCTATCCCATCAATAAGTTCCCATCTTCCCTCCCACTCTTTATAATCTTGATATGTATAGTGTTGAAAATTCTCATATTTTAAAATGGCCATAATATACTCCTTTTATAGTATTATATTATTTATTAGTTTTACAAAGCCTCTCTATCAAGCTCACCACTTTTAAGCTTTGCCATATAATCATCTAAATATCCTCTTACATCACCTGAAAGAATAAATAGTCCTAAAATATTAGGTAGTGCCATACTCAAAATCAACATAAAACTAAAATCTACCATAATATCTGTACTAACAACAGAAGCTACTATAATAAAGCTTAAAAACATTATTTTATATAAAATAGCACTTTTACTACCAAATAGATATATCCATGCTCTCTCTCCATAGTATGACCATGAGATAAGTGTAGAGAATGCAAATAGTACTATTGATATTGATAATATTGCAGGAAACCAACTAATTACAGTACCATAAGCTACAGATGTAAGAGCCGCTCCTTGTTTTGCTTCTATTAATGCACCATATCCATTTACAGGATCATAAACGCCTGTAATAATGATAACTAAAGCAGTCATAGTACAGATTATCACTGTATCAATAAATGGCTCATAGAGTGCTACCATTCCTTGTCTTACGGGATATTTTACTCTTGCAGGTGCGTGAGCGATTGGTGCTGAACCTAGTCCTGCTTCACTAGAGAATACTGCTCTTTGAAAACCTTGAATAATTACACCAACTACTCCACCTGTTACAGCAGTTGGATTAAATGCTTCGCTAAATATTAGATAAAAGGCATGTGGTATGTGTTGGAAATTAACTGCCAAAATCCAAAGAGATGCAGATATATATATAATAACCATAATAGGAACGATTTTTTCAGTAGTATGAGCAATCCTATGAATTCCTCCAATTATTACACTTCCTGTAAGAATTACAAATATTATTCCAAAGACTATTCCATTATCAGCAAAAAATGGTATTTCAGATGATACGGCACTAAGTGCTTGTGATACTTGAAATGTATTTCCTCCACCAATAGCTCCACCTATCATAAATATAGCAAAAACTATAGCTAATACTTTACCACTTTTAGCCCAACCTTTTGATGCTAATCCACGAGATAGATACTCCATTCCTCCACCCATTACAGTTCCATCTGGCAAAAAATTACGATATTGTAGTGATAATGTAACTTCTGTAAATTTGAGTGTCATTCCCAAAAATCCTGCAATAATCATCCAAAAGGTAGCACCTGCCCCACCAATTGATATAGCAATTGCAACTCCTGCTATATTTCCTAGCCCAACAGTAGCAGAGAGTGCTGTAGTAAGTGATTGAAAGGGTGTAATATCACCTTTATCATCTTTGGTTCTATATTTACCTTGAATAATTTTAAGAGAGTGAGAAAAAACTCTTACATTAATAAATTTCATTTTAATAGTAAGGTATAGACCACCAATTACCAACCAAGCTACCAAAAATGGTATAGTTGTATTAGCTACACTTCCAAATAGAATATCAAAAAAGAGAACAGATTCTAAAACTCCTGTGATTGATTGAAAAAATTCATTCATAAAAACTCCATAATTAGGTTATATTTAACATCATTTTATAAAAAAATAATCTTTTTTTGCTTAATCTCTATAAAAACTCTTGACTTTTTTATATTTTTTGATTATAATTGCATTCCGATTTAGTAAAATCGTGTTTCGGAGTGTAGCGCAGTCTGGTAGCGCACCTGGTTTGGGACCAGGGGGTCGAAGGTTCGAGTCCTTTCACTCCGACCATTAAAATAATAATAAATAAGTAATAAACGCTAATGTCTGTGGTGGATGTAGCTCAGTTGGTAGAGCCCTGGTTTGTGGTGCCGGTTGTCGCGGGTTCGAGCCCCGTCGTCCACCCCATAATAATTGGAACAGTTGGAGCGCTAGTGGCTCAACTGGATAGAGCATCAGACTTCGGATCTGAGGGTTAGGGGTTCAAGTCCTCTCTGGCGTACCATTTATTACTATTTAAAAATTTGTGCATCCATAGCTCAGCTGGATAGAGCATCGCCCTTCTAAGGCGAGGGTCTTAGGTTCGAATCCTAATGGATGTACCACTTAAGTTTTATTATGATATAATAAACTTTAACTTACAATTATATGCGGATGTGGTGAAATTGGTATACACGCCAGACTTAGGATCTGGTGCTTCACGGCGTGGAGGTTCGAGTCCTCTCATCCGCACCAACTCAAAAATTAAACTTACAAATTAAAGTCAATCTATCTTTTTATAAATTTTTGTTATAATATATACTATAAAAGGAATAATTATGAATGATGATTTAACCATTCTTTATGTTGAAGATGAAGATGGCATAAGAAAACAGTTAACACGATTTTTAGAATATTTTTCATCTTCATTATATTTAGCTTCTAATGGCAAAGAGGGATTGGAATTATATAAAGAGTATAATCCTGATATAGTTATTTCAGATATTAAAATGCCAATTATGAATGGTATAGATATGGTTAAAAATATAAAAAATATAAATCCAAAACAGCATATAATTTTTATAACTGCTCATAGTGAGAGTCAATTTTTTATTGATGCTATTGATATGCATGTTGATGGGTATATTTTAAAACCTATTAGCTTAGATAAGTTAGAAAATAAATTAGAAGATATAAAAGAACATATAAAATTAAAAGAGTATTATATTGCACACCAGCAAGAGTTAGAAAATAGAGCATATAGAGATGGACTTACACAAGTATATAATCGCAGATATTTTGAAGAAGCGTTTGATAGAGAGATAGCAAGGTATCAACGAGAAGATAGACCTTTGAGTATATTTATGTTAGATATAGATAAATTTAAAAATATCAATGATAATTATGGGCATCAAATAGGTGATGAGATATTAAAAGGATTGGTGCATATTATAAAAAATAATATTAGAGCAATAGATATATTTGCACGATGGGGAGGAGAGGAGTTTGTCTGTATCTTGCCAAATACAATACGCAAAGATGCTATATTAGTAGCCCAACATTTAAGAGAAATTATAGAAAAACATAATTTTATAGATAATATTAGTGTTACTTGCAGTTTTGGAGTAGCAGAATTTAATCAAGAAGATACTAAAGAGTCTATAGTTAAAAGAGTAGATAAAGCATTATATCTTGCCAAAGAGGGCGGTAGAAATAGAGTAGAGATATAGGCTATGAATAAAAATATTATTATTTTGGTCATATTTATTTTTCTTACTATTAATGGAGTAGTTTATAAAGTAACAAGTATAAATGCACAAGAGAGAATAGATATGGCAATTCATGATAGTATGAAAATGTTAAAAACTCATTATGAGATACTTCTTCATACACAGAAATTAACAGCTAATGCATTATATAGTTTTACAGTTGAAGATGAAAAGTTTATAGATATATTATCACAAGCTAGATATGCTTCAAAAGATAGACAAAATACTCTTAGAGAAGAGATGAAAAAGCTTTTATACAAGAGATATGAGAGAGCAAAAATAAAAGGTGTATTACAGTATCATTTTATTTTTCCTAATAATGTCGTATTTCTAAGAATGCATAAACCTAGTAAGTTTGGAGATGACCTCACATATATCAGAGATGATTTTAGATATACAAATCAAACAAAAAAGGCTATAAGAGGATTTACACAAGGAAGAACATCCCATGGCTTTAGAAATACTTTTCCTATATTTGATAAAAATGGTACTCATATTGGAGCTATGGAAATATCTTTTAAGAGTGAAGATTTTCAAAATTATTTAACCAAAATAAGTCATATCCATACACATTTTTTAGTAAATAAAAGTATCTTTGATTCTAAATCTTGGAAGAGAGATAGTATGATTTTGAAATATTCGCAAAGTGCAGAATATAAAGATTGTATGATAGCCATTACAAAAAACCACTCTAAAAAGCAGTGTATTGATAATAATATCAAAAGATTAAAAGAGATAAGAGATATTATAGATAGTGGTATTAAAAAAGGTGAAAATTTTAGTTCTTATATTACTGATGATGATAGTACAATAATAGTATCATTTTTAGCAATTAAAAATATTAAACATAAAACAGTAGCATGGTTAGTATCTTATAAAGAGAATGAGTTTATAAAGTTTACTATTAATGCACTCTTTTATATTAGATTTTTTACTTTTATATTTACTTTGATTATCTTATATTTTATTATTTTACAGATAGAGGCAAAAGAGGAGTTGAAATCTCTACAAAAAGACCTTGAAAGAAAAGTAACTAATGCTTTAAAAGAAAATCTTAAACAGCAAGAGATACTACAATATCAAAATAAATTAGCATCAATGGGAGAGATGATAGGTGCAATAGCTCATCAATGGAGACAACCTTTAAATGAGTTAGGGCTTAGTATTCAAAATCTAAAATATGATTATAAATCAAACTTAATAGATGAAAAGTTTATAAAAGAGTTTATATAGTATAATAAAAAAACAATAATGTTTATGAGTAGAACGATTGATGATTTTAGGAATTTTTTTAGGATAGATAAAAATAGAGAGAACTTCAAAGTAAAAGATGCCACAAAATCTGTAATTATTATGTTATCAGCACAACTTAAAAGTAATGGTATAACTATTAATATTAATGGAGATGAGTTTTTATATAATGGACTTAAACGAGAATATCAACAAGTCATACTTAATATTATAAATAATGCAAAAGATGTACTTATCTATAATAAAATAGAAAATCCTATGATAAATATAGAGTTAAATTCTAATAAAATAATTATATCAGATAACGCTGGAGGAATCCCAAAAAATATTATAGATAGAGTATTTGAACCATATTTTACCACCAAAGAACAAGGTAAAGGTACAGGTATGGGATTATATATGTCTAAGATGATAATAGAAGATAATATGAATGGAGAATTAAGCGTTGTAAATAGTGATAATGGAGCTATATTTATGATAAAACTATAAAAAATAAAAAAATATATTTATTTTTATAAAAACCCTTGACAAAACTTTTAAATTTGTATATAATGCCACTCCATTTAGAGTTTGACTCTGAATTGGTAATGGTGCTGATGTAGCTCAGCTGGCTAGAGCAGCTGATTTGTAATCAGCAGGTCGGGGGTTCGAGTCCCTTCATCAGCTCCATAAATATAATTATCAGTGTTTGACCAGTAAAATTAAAATCATAATGAATTGGTGGGTTACTCAAGTGGCCAACGAGGGCGGATTGTAAATCCGCTGACTACGTCTTCGAAGGTTCGAATCCTTCACCCACCACCATTATTTGCGGGAATAGCTCAGTGGCTAGAGCCCCTGCCTTCCAAGCAGGATGTCGCGAGTTCGAATCTCGTTTCCCGCTCCATAAGATTATAACTATTAACTGGAAGCTGTGTGAATTGTATTGATAACCTTCAAATAATTTTTACACACTTACAAAACAAATACTAATAAAACAAATATAAATATAATATACTGTCAATTTTAGACATTATGCCCATATGGCTCAGGGGTAGAGCACTTCCTTGGTAAGGAAGAGGTCGTGAGTTCAAGTCTCACTATGGGCTCCAGATACTATGGATATAAATTTTACTAGAAATAGTAAGATTTATATCCATATTGTTATGGAGTCTAAAGTAACATTGAGAAAAAACTGATATAATTTCAGTTATAATAACTAAATAACAATAAGCTAGGAGAGGATTTAAAATGGCTAAAGAAAAATTTGAACGAACTAAACCACATGTTAACATTGGTACAATTGGACATGTTGACCACGGTAAAACTACATTAACAGCAGCTATCACAGCAGTACTTGCTACTAAAAATGATACAGCTCTTATGGATTATGATGCAATTGATAATGCACCAGAAGAGAGAGAAAGAGGAATTACTATTGCTACTTCTCATGTTGAGTATGAAACAGACACAAGACACTATGCACATGTAGATTGTCCAGGTCACGCCGATTATGTTAAAAATATGATTACTGGTGCTGCTCAAATGGATGGTGCTATCCTTGTTATCGCTTCAACTGATGGACCAATGGCTCAAACTAGAGAGCATATCCTTCTTTCAAGACAAGTAGGTGTACCTTACATTGTTGTATTCTTAAACAAAGAAGACCAACTTGATGATGAAGATAAAGAAGAGATGTTAGAACTTGTTGAAATGGAAGTTAGAGAGCTTCTTGAAGAGTATGAATTCCCTGGTGATGATACTCCAATTGTAGCTGGTTCAGCATTCCAAGCATTAGAAGAAGCAAAATCTGGTGTTCTTGGTGAGTGGTCAGCAAAAATTATTGCTCTTATGGACGAAGTTGATGCTTATATCCCAGAACCAGTAAGAGAGACTGAAAAAGATTTCTTAATGGCTATTGAAGATATTTTCTCTATCCAAGGTCGTGGTACAGTTGTTACTGGTAAAATCGACAAAGGTAAAGTATGTATCGGTGATGCAGTTGAAATCGTTGGTATCAAAGATACACAAAAAACAACTGTAACTGGTGTTGAGATGTTTAGAAAAGAGATGGATTGTGGTGAGGCTGGTGATAATGCTGGTGTACTTATCAGAGGTATCGATAAAGAAGCAGTACAAAGAGGTATGGTTCTTTGTAAGCCAGGTTCAATCACTCCTCATACTAAATTTGAAGCTGAAATCTATGTATTATCAAAAGAAGAGGGTGGAAGACATACTCCATTCTTTAATAACTATAGACCACAGTTTTATGTAAGAACAACAGATGTAACAGGTTCAATCCAACTTCAAGATGGTACTGAAATGGTTATGCCTGGTGATAATGTTAAAGTTCAAGTAGAACTTATAGCTCCAGTAGCACTTGAAGATGGTACTAAGTTTGCTATCCGTGAAGGTGGTAGAACTGTTGGTGCTGGTGTTGTTAGTAAAATAATTGAATAGTTAAATTTTTAAGAGGTTCGCCTCTTAAAAACTATTATTACTGGAGATAAAATGAGAGAAACAGTACATTTAGGTTGTGAAAAGTGCACAAGAAGAAACTATCACACTAATAAGAACAAAAGAAATACAACAGAGAAGCTTGCATTAAAAAAATATTGTAAGTGGTGTAAAGAGAGAACTATTCATAAAGAGATGAAACTGTAAAGTTTCGCTCTTTAATTATTTTATAGGCGTATAGCTCCAATGGTAGAGCACCGGATTCCAAATCCGGGTGCTGGGGGTTCGAGTCCCTCTGCGCCTGCCACAAAAGAAGGTAAAAAATGGAAAAAATTTCAAAATTTATAGCACATGCTAAAGAAGAGATACATAAAGTAATATTTCCAACAAAAGTACAAATAAGACAAGCATTCATATCAGTTATTCTAGTAGTAACAGTTATATCAATATTTTTAGCATTAATTGATTGGCTTATGTCATCAATTGTATCTTCTGTAATTTAAGGAGATATTTATGGCTTATCAATGGTATGCAATACAGACTTATGCAGGTAGTGAACAATCAGTAAAAAAAGCTATTAAACAGCTTGTAATAGATTATAAAATTGAAGAAAAAGTAAAAGATATAGTTGTTCCTACTGAAGAAGTTATAGAAGTAAAAAACGGTGAAAAGAAGATAACAGAACGCTCTATATATTCAGGTTACGCATTTGGACATATAGATTTAGATACAGACCTTTGGCATAAAATCCAAAGTCTTCCAAGAGTATCAAGATTTATTGGAGAGCAAAAAACTCCAACAGCTTTAAGTGAAGCTGATATTAAAAAAATCTTAGAAAAAATGGAAAATAAATCTGCACCTCGTCCTAAAGTTGAGTTTGAAACAGGAGAGATGATTCGTATCATTGATGGTCCTTTTGCAAACTTTACAGGTATGGTAGAAGAGTATGATTTAGACCATGGTAAATTAAAACTAAATGTTTCTATCTTTGGTAGAAATACTTTAGTTGAAATACTATATACACAAGTAGAAAAAATTATTTAAATAGGAGAGATAGATGGCAAAAAAAGAACAAGCTAGATTTAAATTGATGATTCCTGCGGGCTCAGCAAACCCTTCACCACCAGTTGGACCTGCACTTGGTCAAAGAGGTGTAAATATTATGGAATTCTGTAAAGCATTCAATGAAAAAACAAAAGATAAAATGGGTTTCAAGATTCCTGTAGAGATTACAGTTTATACAGATAGAAGCTTTACTTTTATTACAAAGCAACCACCTGCAAGTGATTTAATCAAAAAAGCAGCTGGAATTAAAAAAGGTACAGATAATCCACTACTAAATAAAGTAGCTACTATTTCTCAAGAGAAATTAAATGAGATTGTTGAACAAAAAATAGAAGACCTTAATACAAATGATAGAGAGATGGCAGCTAAAATTATAGCTGGTTCTTGTAGAAGTATGGGTGTTGAAATAGCAGACTAATCATAATAGACCACATAAATGATTTAAAATATTGTGGGAGCAAAATAGCGGAGAGTTTTAAATGGCAAAAAAAGTTAATAAAAAAAGAGAAGAGTTATTAAAGAAAATAGATGTTGCAAAAGCATACTCTATTGAAGAGTCAATGAATCTTATCAAAGATTTAAAGTCAGCAAAATTTGATGAGACTGTAGAAGTAGCATTAAATCTTAATGTTGATCCAAGACATGCAGACCAGATGATTAGAGGTTCAGTTGTACTTCCTAATGGTACTGGTAAAACTGTAAAAGTAGCAGTTTTTGCAAAAGGTGTAAAAATAGATGAAGCTAAAGCAGCAGGTGCTGACTTTACAGATACAGATGCACTAATTGAGCAAATTCAAGCAGGTAATATTGAATTTGATACAGTTATATCTACTCCTGATATGATGGGTGTTTTAGGTAAAGTAGCTAGAGTTCTTGGGCCAAAAGGATTAATGCCTAACCCTAAAACTGGTACAGTAACTATGGATGTTGCAACAGCGGTTAAAGAGTCAAAGGGTGGAAAAGTTAACTTTAGAGTTGATAAAAAAGGTAATATCCACGCAGGAATTGGTAAAGTAAGCTTTGATAAAGAGGCAATTGCAGAAAATTTTGAGACATTTGTTAGAAAAATAAATAGATTAAAACCAGCATCTGCAAAAGGTAGATATATTAAAAATGCTGCTATCTCATTAACTATGAGTCCAGCAATAAAGCTTGATAGTTCTGAACTATTAGATTTAAAATAAATTTTTATTAATCTTAGGCTAGAGATAACGGGGGCGAAAGCTTAAATAGGGGTAAAACTCTCTCTTTTGAGAAGCCCTGTTAGAAGTCGAAAGGAGAACGAATGACAAGAACACAAAAAGAAGTATTAGTATCAGAAATGACAAGTGAATTTTCTGACGCATCAGCAGTAATTGTTTGTGATTATAAAGGTCTTACTTGTAAAGAGTTAGAGAGTATTAGAATTTCAGCAAATGAAGTAGATGCAAAAGTAAAAGTTGTTAAAAATACTTTGGCATCTATCGCTTTAGAGAATGCTGGGGCAGATAAACTTGAAATAAAAGATACAAACTTAATCATTTGGGGAAGTGACCAAATATCTACTTGTAAAACAGCAGATATAGCAGCTACTAGCTTCAAAGATAAGTTTATTATTAAAAGTGGTCTATTTGAAGGTAAAGCTCAAGATGTTGCTACAATTAATGCAATGGCTAAGCTTCCTGGTAGAGATGAATTACTTGGTATGTTACTTAATGTTTGGAATGCACCAGTACAGAACTTTACTATTGGACTTTCAGCATTGGCAACTAAAAAAGAAGAAGAAGCGTAGATTTTAAATCTATCAAAAATTAATTACTATTTAATTATAGAGATGAAAAGGAAATATAATGGCAACAACTAAAGAAGATGTATTAGAATTTATATCTAACCTATCAGTTCTTGAGCTTTCAGAGCTTGTAAAAGAATTTGAAGAGAAATTTGGAGTATCAGCTCAAGCAACTGTAGTTGCTGGTGGTGCAGTAGCAGAAGCAGTAGAAGAACAAACAGAATTTAATGTAGTTCTTACAGATGCTGGGGCTAAGAAAATCGCTGCTATTAAAGTAGTAAGAGCAATTACTGGTCTTGGTCTTAAAGAGGCTAAAGCAGCAGTTGAAGAAGTACCAACAGTACTTAAAGAAGCTGTTTCTAAAGAAGAAGCTGAAGAGATTAAAACACAAATTGAAGAAGCTGGAGCTAAGTGCGAACTTAAATAGTTCTTCTTTAAATTATGGGCAACCCTCTTTGGGTTGCCCTTTTTTGGTTTAATGGGTATAGTGATAAGCTATTTAGAGTTAATATTTACGCTCTAATATAATGGTTTTTTGGTATATCTTAATATGCATTAACGCTAATATTTAAGAGGATTTCTAATAATAACTCCTCATAATTTCTTGATATAGCTATTACAATGTAGATTTAGCACTATTTAAGTCAATTATGAGTATTTTATTAGAGATAATCTTTTTAACTAATAAAATAAATACTTAAGGTTGACAAATGTTAAATTCTTTATATTCAGGAAATAGATTACGGGTGGATTTTACAAAAACACCAAAGATAATTGAAATTCCAAACTTACTACAACTTCAACAACAGAGTTATGAAAACTTTTTAATGCTAAATGATAAAAATAGAGCTAACTCTATTATAGAAAAAGTTTTTCGTTCATCATTCCCTATTCATGACCAACAAAATAGATTAACTCTATCATATAAAAACTCTGATATTATTAAACCAAAATATACAGTTAGAGAGTGTATGGAGAGAGGATTAACCTACTCTGTATCACTTAAAATGAATATCTCACTTACTCTATGGAATAGAGATGAAAAAAGTGGAGAGAAGTTAGACCCAAAAGAGATTAGAGAACAGTCTATATTTGTAAGAGATATTCCATTAATGACTGAAAGAACTTCATTTATAATTAATGGTGTAGAGAAAGTTATTGTAAATCAACTTCACCGTTCACCTGGTGTAATTTTCAAAGAAGAAGAGTCAACAACTGTTTCAAGTAAATTAGTATATTCTGCCCAAATTATCCCTGATAGAGGTAGTTGGTTATATTTTGAATATGATACCAAAGAGATACTATATGCAAGAATAAACAAAAGAAGAAAAATCCCTGTAACAATTCTATTTAGAGCATTAGATTACTCAAAAGAGGATATTATAAAACTATTCTATCCTACAAAAGAGATATATATCAAAGAGAATAGATTTGTAACAAAGTTTGACCCAAAAGAGTTTAAAGGTAGATGGGACTTTGATGTAAAAGATATTGATGGTAATATCATTGTAGGTGCAGGTAAGAGATTAACCAAAAGAAAATTAGATGAGTTAATTGAGAATAAATTAGAGTGGATAGAGTATCCTCTTGAAATTTTGATGGATAGATATTTAGCATCTCCAATTATTGATAGTGAGAGTGGAGAGATTTTATATGATTCTGTATCACAATTAGATGAGACAAAATTAAAAGAATTAACATCTCGTGGAATAGATAAAATAGAGATAGCAGATGACCTTGCTGAGGGTGCTGATGCCTCTATTATCAAATCATTTTTAGCTGATAATGAGAGTCTAAGACTGCTTAAGCAAACAGAAGAGATAGAGGATGAAAATCTATTATCAATAATTAGAATATATAAAGTAATGAGACCAGGTGAGCCTGTAACTCCTGAAGCTGCTAAACTATTTTTAAAGCAACTATTCTTTGACCTTGAAAGATATGACCTTACTAAAGTAGGGCGAATGAAAATGAATCATAAACTAGGACAAGATATTCCTGAATATATCACAGTATTAACTGCTGAAGATATTATTAATACAGTTAAATATCTTATCAAGGTTAAAAATGGACAAGGGCAAATTGATGATAGGGACCATTTAGGTAATAGAAGAATTAGAGCGATTGGTGAGCTTTTAGGTAATAAGCTTCACGCAGGACTTATCAAAATGCAAAAAGCAATTCGTGATAAAATGACAACTATTACTGGTACTCTTGATGAGCTTATGCCTCATGATTTGGTTAATTCTAAAATGATTACAAACTCTGTTTTAGAGTTTTTCTCAACTGGACAACTTTCTCAATTTATGGATCAAACTAACCCACTTAGTGAGGTTACTCATAAAAGAAGATTATCAGCTCTTGGTGAGGGTGGATTAGTCAAAGAGAGAGCAGGATTTGAAGTAAGAGATGTACACCCTACTCACTATGGAAGATTATGTCCAATTGAGACTCCAGAGGGTCAAAATATTGGTTTAATTAATACCCTTTCAACTTATGCAAAAGTAAATGAGTTAGGATTTATTGAAGCACCTTATAAAAAGGTAATAGATGGCAAAGTGACAGATGAGATTGTATATATTACAGCTACTCAAGAAGAGAACAAAGTAATTGCTCCTGCATCTACAAAAATTGATGATAATGGAATGATTGTTGAAGCACTTATTGAGAGTAGATTAAATGGACATATTGGACTTAATGAGACTTCAAAAGTAGATTTAATTGATATTTCTCCACTTATGATTTCTGGTTCTGCTGCTGCTCTTATTCCATTTTTGGAACACGATGATGCCAACCGTGCATTGATGGGTTCAAACATGCAACGACAAGCAGTTCCACTTCTAAAAACAGAAGCACCAATGGTTGGTACAGGAATGGAAGCTATTGTAAGTAGAGATTCTTGGGAGTGTGTAAAAGCCAAAAGAGATGGTATTGTAGAAAAAGTTGATGCTAAAAATATTTATGTTATGGGTGAAGATGAAGATGGTGTATTTATAGACCACTATCCATTGGAAAAAAATATGAGAACCAACCAAAATACAACTTTCTCACAAGTACCAACTGTAAAACTTGGAGATAGAGTAAAAGCAAAACAACCAATCGCAGATGGTCCAAATATGGATAAAGGTGAACTTGCAATTGGTAAAAATATTCTTTTAGCATTTATGCCTTGGAATGGGTATAATTATGAAGATGCTGTTGTTGTTTCTGAAAAAATTATTAGAGATGATACATTTACATCTATTCATGTATATGAAAAAGAGGTAGAGGCAAGAGAGCTAAAGCATGGTGTAGAAGAGATTACAAGAGATATTCCAAATATCCGTGAAGATGAGCTTTGTCATCTTGATGATAGTGGTATTGTAAAAATTGGAACATATATCAAGCCAGGTATGATTATAGTTGCAAAAGTTTCACCCAAAGGTGAGATTAAACCAACTCCTGAAGAGAGATTATTAAGAGCTATCTTTGGTGAAAAAGCTGGACATGTTGTCAATAAATCTCTATATTGTCCTGCATCTATGGAGGGTACAATTGTTGATGTTAAGGTATTTACTAAAAAAGGATATGAAAAAGATACAAGAGCTTTAAAAGCTTATGAAGATGAAAAAGCAGTCCTTGATAGCGAACACCATGACCAACTATTGATGATAGATAGAGAAGAGATGATGAGAATTACAACTTATCTATCAAGAAATGAGTTACAAAGAGATGTTACAATTGGTGAAAATGAGTATCCAATGGGTTCAACAATCCCTGCTAATATTATCAAAGCTGTAAATAGATTCTCTCTTAGAAGTGTAGTACAATCTTACTCTTCTGATGTTCAAGCTGAGTATGAAAGACTTAAAAATTATTTCTTGAAACAGAAGAAAAAGCTTAAAAATGACCATGAAGAGAAATTAACTATTTTAGAAAAAGATGATATTTTACCAAGTGGTGTAACAAAACTTGTAAAAGTATATATAGCAACAAAAAGAAAGCTTAAAGTTGGGGATAAGATGGCAGGACGACATGGAAACAAAGGTATTGTTTCTAATATTGTACCTGAAATTGATATGCCTTATACCGAAGATGGAAGACCAGTTGATATGATACTCAACCCTCTAGGAGTTCCATCTCGTATGAATATTGGACAAATTCTTGAAGTGCATTTAGGACTTATTGGTAAAAAAATAGGTGAGCAGATTCAAGAGATGTTTGATGCACAAAAAGAGACATTTGTAGCTGATATGAGAGAAAAAATGATAACTATTGCTGATACTGCAAAACTTATGAATGCAAAAGAGGTCATTACAGCTATGAGTGATGAAGAGCTAATTGAACACGCTAGAGATTGGTCAAAAGGTGTAAAGTTTGGTACTCCTGTATTTGAGGGTGTTAATCAAGCAGAGTTTGATAAGCTTTATGAATTAGCTAAAATGGATGCTGATGGTAAGACTCAACTCTATGATGGACAAACAGGTGAAAAGATACTTGAAAGAGTAAATGTTGGATATATGTATATGCTTAAACTTCATCACCTTGTTGATGAAAAAGTTCATGCTCGTTCAACTGGACCATACTCACTTGTAACTCAACAACCAGTTGGTGGTAAAGCACTATTTGGTGGGCAAAGATTTGGAGAGATGGAAGTATGGGCTTTAGAGGCTTATGGTGCTTCACATATTCTAAAAGAGATGCTTACAATTAAATCTGATGATGTAGAGGGTCGTGCAAATGCATATAGAGCAATTACAAGAGGCGAGAGCGTCCCAGAATCTGGTATTCCAGAGACTATGTTCGTTCTTACAAAAGAGCTTCAGGCATTAGGACTTGATGCAGAGCTTTATGAGACAAAAAAAGAGGGTGATGATAATGAGTAATATATTAGATGGTTTAACACCAATTAACCTTAATAACGAAAATAGACCAACAGACATAAAGGCACTACAACTTAGAGTGGCATCTCCTGAAAAAGTTTTGTCATGGAGTTATGGTGAAGTAAAAAAGCCTGAAACTATTAACTATAGAACACTCAAACCAGAGAGAGATGGTCTTTTTTGTGCCAAAATTTTTGGGCCTGTTAGAGATTATGAGTGTCTTTGTGGTAAATATAAAAAAATGCGTTATAAGGGTGTAGTTTGTGAGAAGTGTGGAGTTGAAGTAACTGCATCAAAAGTAAGACGAACAAGAATGGGACATATTGAACTTATTGCTCCCGTTGCACATATTTGGTATGTTAGTTCATTACCATCAAGAATTGGTACGCTTCTTGGTGTAAAGATGAAAGACCTTGAAAGAGTATTATATTATGAAGCATATATTGTAAAGAGTGCAGGAGATGCAAGTTATGATAGTGAGGGATTAAACCCAATCAAAAAATATGATGTACTTAATGAAGAGCAGTATCAACAAATTATCCAAAGATTTCCTGATGGAATTATAGATGCTAGAATGGGTGGAGAGATTGTCCAAGAGCTTTTAGCAGACCTTGATTTAGTAGATATGTTTGCAAATCTAAAAGAGGATATTGAAGCTACAAAAAGTGAAGCAAAAAGAAAAACAATTATCAAAAGACTCAAAGTAATTGAAGCATTTTTAACATCAGGAAACCGTCCAGAGTGGATGATGCTTACAAACTTACCAGTGCTTCCACCAGACCTTAGACCATTAGTTAGTCTTGATGGTGGAAAGTTTGCTGTATCTGATGTAAATGATTTATATAGAAGAGTAATCAACCGTAACCAAAGACTTAAAAGACTTACAGAACTTGACGCTCCTGAAATTATTGTGAGAAATGAAAAAAGAATGCTTCAAGAGTCTGTTGATGCTCTATTTGATAATGGTAGAAGAGGGAACGCTGTGAAAGGTGCTAATAAAAGACCACTTAAATCACTTTCAGAAGTTATCAAAGGTAAACAAGGAAGATTTAGACAAAACCTACTTGGGAAAAGAGTGG
This sequence comes from Campylobacteraceae bacterium, assembly GCA_027065045.1. GTDB lineage: Bacteria > Campylobacterota > Campylobacteria > Campylobacterales > Sulfurovaceae > FS08-3. Next base: position 18,264 of record JAMOOX010000092.1, read on the forward strand.
ATTTCTCTGGTCGTTCGGTAATTGTTGTTGGGCCAGATTTACGAATGGATCAGTGTGGTATTCCAAAAATTATGGCACTTGAACTATTTAAGCCTCATCTTATGGCAAAATTAGAAGAGAAAGGTTACTCTACAACTCTAAAACAAGCTAAAAAGATGATAGAGAAAAAAGCTACAGAGGTTTGGGAGTGTTTAGAAGAGGTAGTTGAATCATACCCTGTACTACTTAACCGTGCGCCAACACTTCATAAATTATCAATTCAAGCATTCCACCCAAGATTGATTGAGGGTAAAGCAATTAGATTGCACCCATTAGTTTGTGCTGCTTTTAATGCCGATTTTGATGGTGACCAGATGGCTGTTCATATTCCATTATCAGACCAAGCTATAGCAGAGGCAAAAGTATTAATGTTATCATCTATGAATATTTTGCTTCCTGCTTCAGGTAAGGCGATAGCCGTTCCATCACAAGATATGATTTTAGGGCTTTATTATCTAACTCTTGAAAAAAATGATGTAAAGGGTGAGCATAAATTATTTGCTAATGTTAATGAGGTAATTATTGCATTTGAAGAGAACCATCTTGACCTTAATGCAAGAATTAGAACTCTAATTGATGGTAAAATTGCTCAAACAACAGCAGGAAGATTAATTCTTAATGATATTATCCCTGATTATGTGCCAGAGAAATATTGGAATAAAGTATTAAAGAAAAAAGATATTGGTGCATTAGTTGATTATATCTATAAAATTAGTGGTATATCTTTGACAGCAGAGTTCCTTGATGGACTTAAAGATATTGGATTTAAATATGCTACAAAAGTAGGGGTTTCAATCTCTATTGATGATGTAATGATTCCAGAAGTAAAAGCTCAAATGGTATTAGATGCAAAAGCAGAAGTTATTGAGATTCAAAAACAGTTTGGTGCAGGACTTCTAACAGAACAAGAGAGATATAATAAGATTATTGATATTTGGACAGATACAAATAATAATATCTCATCTACTCTTATGGGGCTTATCAAAAAAGATAAAGATGGATTTAACTCTATCCACATGATGGCAGATTCAGGTGCTAGGGGTAGTGCTTCTCAAATTAGACAACTTTCAGGTATGAGGGGTTTGATGGCTAAATCAGATGGTTCTATTATTGAGACACCAATTACTTCAAACTTTAGAGAGGGTCTAAATGTACTAGAGTACTTTATTTCTACTCACGGTGCTAGAAAAGGACTTGCCGATACAGCTATGAAAACAGCAAGTGCAGGGTATCTTACTAGAAAGCTTATTGATGTTGCTCAAAATGTAAAAGTAAATCAACATGATTGTGGAACTCATGAGGGAGTAGAGGTTGCTGATATTATTGTGGGTAATGAGATGATAGAACCACTAAGTGATAGAATTTATGGTAGAGTAATTGCTAGAGATATAATTGACCCTATTACAAATGAGGTATTAATTAGTGAGGGTACAATGATAGATGAAGAGATGTCTCTATCGGTTAAAGATGCAGGAGTAAGGTCTGTTATTATTAGAGCCCCATCTACCTGTAAATCAGAAAAAGGTATCTGTGCTAAATGTTATGGGCTTAATATGGCAGAGAATAAACTTGTGAAAAAAGGTGAAGCCGTAGGAGTTGTAGCAGCTCAATCTATTGGAGAACCTGGTACTCAACTTACACTAAGAACTTTCCATACAGGTGGAACAGCAAGTGCAGGTAAAGAGGATAGACAAGTAATTGCTTCAAAAGAAGGATTTATTAGATACTATAAATTATCAGTGCATAAAAATAGTGAAGATAAATTAATTGTAGCAAATAGAAGAAATGCTGGTGTATTATTGGTAGAACCAAAAATCAAAGCAGTAGAAGCGGGTAAACTTACTATTATTACTACTCATGATGAAGTTAGTTTAACTATCACTTATGGTAGCGGTGAAGATAAAAAATATAGTATTAGAAAAGTTGATATTGCAAAACCAAATGAACTTGCAGGTGTTGGTGGTAGTATTGAGGGAAAACTTTATCTTCCATTTGAAAATGGTGATAGTGTGGAGGAGGGTGAATCAATCCTTGAAGCTATCAAAGAGAGTTGGTCTGTACCAAATCGTATTCCATTTGCAAGTGAGCTTAAAGTGCAAGACGGAGCTCCTGTAACTCAAGAGGTATTAGCTGATGCTAAAGGTAAATTAAAATACTTTATCTTAAAAGGTGATTTCTTAGAACCAATTAATACAATTAAAAAAGGAGAACAAGTAGAAGAAAAAGGTCTATTTGCTGTAATTGTAGATAGTAATGATAGAGAGGCAGCAAGACACTATATATCAAGAGGTTCTGTGGTTCAAATTGCTGATGAGGGTATTGTAGAGAGAGGTGCTATTATCTCATCTCCTACACAAAATACTCAAATAGTAATTGCAGAGTGGGACCCATACTCAGAACCAGTAATTGCAGAAAAAACAGGTACTATTAAGTTTGAAGATATTATCCCTGGTACTACTGCTACTGAAGAATTTGATGAGATTACAGGTGATACAAGATTGGAACTTAATGATTATATTCCAACAATGTATAAACCATCTGTAATTATTGCTACTGATGATGGTGATATTTTAAGATACCAACTTGACCCAAGAAGTAGTCTTTTTGTAAAAGATGGTGATAAAATTTCAATAGCAGATATAATTGCCAAAAAGCCAAAAGCAGCGATAAAATCAAGCGATATTACATCAGGTCTTCCAAGAGTATCAGAACTATTTGAAGCAAGAAGACCAAAAGATATTGCCTTAATTGCTCTAATTGATGGCGTTGTAAGCTTTGGTAAACCTCTAAGAGGTAAAGAGAGACTTATGATTACTGGCGAGAGTGGTCAAGTAACAGAGCAGTTTGTAGATAAAAACAAAACTATCCTTGTAAAAACAGGAGAGTTTGTGCATACTGGTGAAAAACTAACTGATGGATATGTATCAAGTCATGATATATTATCAATTTTAGGTAGTAGAGCATTATATGAATATATCGTAAGTGAAGTACAACTTGTATATAGAAGACAAGGGGTAAATATCTCTGATAAACATATTGAGATTGTAGTCTCTCAAATGATGAGACAGGTTAAAATTGTAGAGAGTGGTGATGGTAAATTTATAGAGGGTGATATTATCTCTAAAAAGAAATTCCAAGAAGAGAATGCAAGAATTCTAAAACTATTTGGAGAACCTGCACTAGCAGAACCAATCCTAGTAGGTATCACAAGAAGTGCCGTTGGAGCAGATAGTATAATCTCAGCAGCATCATTCCAAGATACAACAAAAGTTCTTACATCAGCATCAATTGCTGGTACTATTGATGAACTAGCAGACCTAAAAGAGAATGTTGTAATTGGAAGACTTATTCCAGTTGGAACAGGTATGATAGATTTAAAAGATATAAATATAACTCATAATTAATATGATGGGGATTAATCTCCCCCTCATATAAATTAGATAAAATAGTTTTAATATCATTTATTTGCTTTTTGAAAGAGGTCTATTTAATAATTTTTGCCAACTGTTGAGGCAATAACCCTAACGACTCTTCTACTAATTTTGTATTTCCATGAGTTATAAACTCATCATTATATTCAAATATAACTACTTCTATATCTTGAATTTTATGTTTACTAATAGCTTCTAATATTGTAGAACCTACTCCACCCATTGATGCACTATCACTAAATATAAACCATTTTTTATGGTTTTGGGCTAACTCTTTTAATAATTCTATATCAAGTGGTTTTACAAATCTTAAATCTACTATGGTTGGATTGATATTTTCTAATAATTTAGCAGTCTCTATTGCTCGTCCTACTCCATTTCCATATCCAATTAGAGCTATATCTTCTCCATTTTGGATTATATCACCTTTGCCTAGTTCAAACTCTTTTGCATCACAATCAGGGGCTATAAATGCTCCTCTTGGGTATCTAAAGGCTGATGGTGTTTCAAATGTTGATACAAAATCCATTACTAATTTTAGAGTTGTATTATTATATGGGGCTAGTAGAGTCATATTTGGGATTAATCTTAGGAATGATATATCAAAGGTCCCTTGGTGGGTCTCTCCATCTTCTCCTACTATTCCTGCTCTATCTATGGCAAATGTTACTCCTACATTCATAAGTGCAATATCATGAATTATCTGGTCAAACCCTCTTTGTAAAAATGTAGAGTAGATTGTACAAAATGGTTTAAATCCCTCTTTTGCTAACGCACCCATTGATGTTACGGCATGTTGTTCTGCTATGGCTACATCCCAAAATCTCTCAGGATATTTTTCCATAGCTATATTCATACCTGTTCCTGTTGGCATAGCTGCTGTTACTCCTACTATCTTCTCATTTTGAGATGCTAATTCTAATAGTTTTTCTCCAAAAATAGTTGTAGCTGGTTTTAGACTACTTTTTTTATCTGATTTACCACTATTAATATCAAATGGACTTACTCCATGCCAGTGTTCTTTTGTACCCTCTGCTATCTCATAGCCTTTGCCCTTGGTTGTTTGGGCGTGAATTATAACTGGTTTGTTCATACCTTTGGCAACTTTAAGTGTCTCAATAAGTGATTTGATATTATGCCCATCAACTGGTCCAATATAATCAATTCCTAGCTCTTCAAATAAAATCCCAGGGGTAATTAGGTGAAGAGACTCTTCAAATTTCTTGGCTAGATAGATTGTACCCTCTGGGAAATGTTCTAAAAATTTCTCTGTTTTACTTTTGAGCTTTTGATAAAATGGACTTGCCATTGATTGAGAGAGCATTTTACTTAATGCTCCAATTGGTTTGGCTATACTCATCTCATTATCATTTAGTATTATAATAGCAGGGTATTTTTTATCACCTAGTTCATTAAGTGCTTCATATACCATTCCTGCACTCATACTACCATCACCAATAAAAGCAATTGGTACTCTATCTTTTTGGTTTTTAAGTTTAATTGCTTTAGCAGCTCCTACAGCTAATGATATAGAGGTTGAACTATGTCCTGCCATATAATAATCTTGATTTGACTCTTTTGGTTTGGTATATCCACTCATACCTCCAAACTCTCGTAAGGTATCAAACTCTTCCCATCTATTAGTTAATAACTTATGGGCATAGGCTTGATGTGATACATCAAAAATAAATGGGTCTTTTGAAGCATCAAACACAAAGTGCATCGCAACAATTAAATCAGTTGCACCCAAAGTAGAGCTTAAATGCCCACCATTACTACTCACCGTCTCTAAAATTCTTTCTCTAATATCTTGTGCTAATTTTTCTAGCTCTTCTATTGAATGGTTTTTAATATTCATATTATTTCTTTAATTTTTTTTCTGCTATCCATGAACCAATTAATATCCATAAAATCGCAATATCAATCATTATATCAGCATAGTTAAATATAGCAAAATCAAATCCACAATGCCATGCTACAAAATCTACTACACCCTCATGAATAAATCTATCATAGATATTACCAAATGCCCCACCAACTAAAAGTCCAAAAGCAAAAGGAAACTCTTTTATCACTCCATCATAAAAAATATATCCCAAAAGTAGAGTGATTATAGAGATTTGAAGCCATTTTACATACTCTCCAAGTGAAGCAAACATAGAAAATGCCACACCTTTGTTATAATGAAGTTCCAAAGATATACAATCACTATCCCAAAAGAAACCATTTACAAATATATCTTTGATATTTTGGTCAATTATAAATGTCCCTAGGGCTACTAAAAAAAATATACTTAATATTCTAATCATAATAGACTCTTAAAAAACTCTTTTGTCTTATCCATCATTTTATCTAATAAAATTTTATCTTTAGACTCTAAAAGTAGTCTAATTTTACTCTCTGTCCCTGAGTATCTAAATAGGTATCTTACGCTATTTTTTTCTAAAGTTTTAACTAACTCATCATAACCTTTGATACTCTTAAACTCTTTTTTTTGATTGATTGGAAGATTTACTAACTCTTGTGGATATGAGATATAAGGATTAAAAACTTCACTAGCTTTTTTGCCTATTGTAATAAGATAAGCTAATGCTTGTAATGCACTACTTATTCCATCACCTGTTTTGGCATAATCACTAAAAATTATATGTCCACTCTGTTCTCCACCAAAATTTATACCTTTTGATTTCATTAGTTCTACCACATTTTTATCGCCTACATCACTTCTATATAGCTCAATATTATTAGATTTAAGATAATCATCTAACCCTTGATTACTCATAACAGTAGCTACCATACCATTACCTTTGAGAGAGTTTTGTGATTTTAGATATAGTGCTAATACACCCATTAATTTATCTCCATTAATTACACTTCCATTCTCATCAACAAGTACTAATCTATCAGCGTCCCCATCAAGAGATATACCAATATCAGCTCTATATTTAACTACTGCTTTGGCTACTCTCTCTGGGTGCATCGCTCCATATCCATCATTGATATTAAATCCATTTGGAGTATCACCAATAGTAATAACATCAGCACCAAGTTCTGATAATACAGATGGGGCTACTAAATATCCTGCACCATTGGCACAATCTACTACTACTCGCATACCTGAAAGTGAGAGAGATTTGGGAAATGAGTTTTTGATATGGACTATATATCTTCCTATTACATCATCAATTCTTTTTGATTTTCCTATATCTTTATCTGTTGCTTGATGAGCCTCTATAAGTTCATCATCTCCAAAGATTTTTTCTATCTCTGATTCTATGGAGTTATCTAATTTATTACCATGGGCATCAAAAAATTTAATACCATTATCAAAAAATGGATTATGGGAAGCACTTATCATAATACCTGCATCACATCTCATATTTTCAGTTAAAAATGCCACAGCAGGAGTAGGGAGAGGTCCAACTTGAATAACATCAAAACCAACAGCAGTAAGTCCTGAAACTATGGCATTTTCTACCATATATCCACTTCTTCTAGTATCTTTACCTACTAATATCTTATTTGTCTTGGCAAATTTTTTAAAATAAATTCCTGTTGCCATGGCTAACTTTAGAGAGTTTAGAGCAGATATTTTTTTACCTGCTTTACCTCTTACGCCATCAGTACCAAAAAGTTTCATTCTATCTCCAGTTGTTAATTTTTCAGTAAATCTAATAGTTCTGTTGATGATAGTTTCTCATCAGTTGAGTTATTATATAGATTATCTTGTAACCGTTTTTTACTTTTTTGAAGCTCTATAATTTTCTCTTCAATAGAGTTTTGGACAATTAATTTATATACAAATACAGCTTTTGTTTGTCCTATTCTATATGCTCTATCTGTTGCTTGATTTTCTGTTGCAGGGTTCCACCATGGGTCATAATGAATTACTGTATCAGCTTCAACGAGGTTTAATCCCACTCCACCAGCTTTAAGAGAAATCAAGAATATATCACTCTTACCACTTCTAAACTCATCTATTACCTTATCTCTATTTTTGGTAGAACCTACAAGTTTGGAATATCTTACTTCTCTCTCTATCAAGGCATTTTCTATAATTTTGAGCATTGATGTAAATTGAGAGAATACTAATATTTTTCTTCCCTCTTCTAAAAGCTCTTCAATTAGTTCTAAAAATAGCTCTAATTTAGCAGATACCTCTACATCAATTTTCTGTTTTAATTTTAGTAATGATGGATGACAACATACTTGTCTAAGTTTAAGAAGTGCATCTAAAATAGTGATATGACTACTCTCTACACCTTGTTTAGATATAAGGTCTCTCACCTCTTTTTCCATAGATACTCTAATAGATTCATAAAGTTGAGATTGTTTCTCATCAAACTCAACATATTTGATAATCTCTGTTTTATCAGGAAGTTCATCAATTACACTATCTTTGGTACGACGGAGCATAAATGGTTTAATTTTTCTATTTAATATATCTTGTCTTCCTGCTACATTCTCTTTTTCAATTGGATTTTGATAAAATCTCTTAAACATTGTAAGAGTGCTTAAAAACCCTGGCATTAAAAAGCTAAATATACTCCATAGCTCTCCTAAATGGTTCTCAATAGGAGTACCACTCATAGCTATTCTATAATCACTATTAAATGATTTTATAGCTATTGCCATCTTTGTTCGTGGGTTTTTAATCTTTTGAGCCTCATCTAATATTACATATAAAAAATCTATTGTTTCAAATATTTTTTCATCTTTTGAAGCAAGTTGATATGTAGTTAATATTATATCATAGTTATTTATCTCATCTAAAAGCTCAAATCTATTTGAACCATATAGAGATAAAACTCTTAAATCTGGTGTAAATTTCTTGGCTTCACTTTTCCAGTTTCCAATAAGAGAAGTTGGCATTACTATTAGAGATGGTTTGGTAAGTTTACCTCTCTCTTTGAGATTTTGAAGATGTGATAATACTTGAAGAGTTTTACCTAGTCCCATATCATCTGCTAGTATCCCACTAAAATTATACTCATATAAGAAGTTTAACCACTCCAAACCTTTTTGTTGATAATCTCTAAGTTCAGCATTTAGATTTGTAGGTGGTTCTATCTCTTCAATTCCTTCAAAATTAGTTAATCTTTTAGATAATCCCAATAAATCTTTGTTTCCACTCCACTCAATATTGCTATCTTTAAAAGGCTCTATTAGGTGCATATTATACTGTTCTATCTCAATACTATCTTTTTTGTTATCTTTGATTGTATCAAATAGATTAAAAATAGTTTTAAGCATTGGTTCTACCGTTGATGATTCTATCTTTATAAAATGATTTAGAGCAATCTCTACATTTATATATTTAGGAAGTTTTGTAATATCACTAACTTGTTTCATTAATGCACTAATAATTGATAAAATTGGTATCTTTTTATCTCCAATTTCAATATTAAATGATAACTCTAACCAACTATTACTATTATTGCTAATATTAGCTACAATTCTATCTGGTTCATCAAATATAAGAGAGAATTTCTCATCAAATTCTACTGTCCAACCTTGTTTTTGTAATATTACTACCCCAATTTCTAAAAACTCTCTCCAAATATCAAGTGAGATTATCATACTACTATCAGTGGTAATTAGAGTAATATCTTTAGACTCCTGATATGGGCTAAATCCAATATTTTTAAGCTCATCTATATAAGTATTTTCTACATCAAAATCTCTCATAATATTAAGTGCATAACCATCTTTAAGCACTTTTTTAGACTCTACTAGAGGCTTATATGCTATCTTATTATCATCATACTCAAAACTAAGCTTTAAAATATGTTCAATCTTGCCATCTATATCATCTACTGTGATATATAATTTTGGAGTGGGTTCTACATCTAATATTTTAATCTCATAATGTGATGGTGGTTCAATATCAAGGTATGGAAGTTTGGTATCAATCTTTGATACAACCTCATCTAAATAGTAGTTTGGTATCTTTGGAGATATTAAAATATCACGCAAAAATGAATCATTATAATATGAGGAGAGTTCATATATAGTATTTAATTTAATCACTGAAATAGGTGTAGTATATAATATAAACTCATCTACAATAGATGATACTAAAATAGTGTTATCATCATCTATATTACTCCATCTAAATGATAACTCCTCTTTCTCTCTTGATAGAGTTAGAGGTATCTCTCCACCATCAATATAACATCTATTAGTAGATACCATATACTCTAATAGCTTTCTACCCATTTTACCACTAAGCTTTAGGGTATCTTGATGTTTTGGGGCTAGAGAGTTCATAATTTTTAGAATATCAATATCATCACTTGTTAAAAAACTATAATTATAATCATTATAAGCAAGACTTCTAATATCTACACTTGTACCCTTGCCTAGAGAACCATTTTTGATAATTTTAGTTTTATAACATTTAATATCATCTCTATTAGGATTACTACTTCGCACTATCTTATATGCCAAAAATAGCTCATTATCATCTTCTGTTTTGGTTTGAGTAGATGATATTAATCTATTTACCCAACTATCAATATTGATAGTTGGGTCATTTTTAATCTCAATAGATATATTACTAGCACTCTCAATAGCCTCATTTTTATCATTGATATGTTGCATTATAACAGCTACAATATGCTCACAATTGATACAAGTCTCACAGCTACAACCACCATCAATAACAATCTTATCATCATTACGATATATATTTACCTCTTGTTCGTAAGGTGTATCATCATCACTATCTTCTACTACTGATAATATTTTTATCTCTTTTCTTGATACCCCTAAAGAGTCATACTCTAATACACGATTATGTGAAAATAACGCCTCTCCTAAAGAGAATATATCATCAGAAAAATTACCCTTTATATCATCTACACTAAAGTTAAAAAATCTCATTTATAAATAGCCTTAATATGCTCCATTTTACTTCCCATATTTAATAACACCATATCAGCTAATACCAAAGACATCATAGCTTCACATACAATACTACCTCTAATAGCTACACAAGGGTCATGTCGCCCTTTAAGATTACAATCTACCTCACTATTATCTGTAGTTACTGTTTTTTGTGATTTAAAAATAGATGGTGTTGGTTTAAAGTGAGTTTTAACAACTATCTCATCACCATTACTAATCCCACCCAAAATTCCTCCAGAGTGATTGGTTAAAAATCCATCACTACTAATCTCATCATTATTCTCATCACCTTTGAGATGACTACTCTCTATCCCATCACCAATCTCAACTGCCTTTACAGCATTAATACCCATCATAGCAGTAGCTAAAGCACCATCAAGCTTATCATATATTGGCTCACCTAATCCAATAGGTACTCCAATAGCCCTTGTAGTTACTACTCCACCTACTGAATTATGAGAGTTTTTAGCATCTAATACAGCCTTCTCTTGAAGAGCCTCTACACCCTTATCAAGAGCATATAATCGGCTTCCTTTAGCATACTCATAATCAAACTCTCTCCCCTCAATCCCATCAATAGCAGATACTCCACTCTCAACAGTGATACCAATTTGAGCCAAAATAAGCTTTGCAACTGCTCCACCTGCTACTCTACAAGCTGTCTCTCTAGCACTACTTCTACCACCACCTCTATAATCTCTAAGACCATATTTATAATAATATGTAAAATCAGCATGACCAGGGCGAAACATATCTTTGATATTAGAGTAATCACGGCTCTTTTGGTTGGTATTATATATTATCATACCTATTGAAGTCCCTGTTGATAATCCCTCAAATACTCCTGAAAGAATTTCTACCTTATCAGCCTCTTTTCTAGCAGTCTCAAGCTCTGATTTACCAGGTTTTCTTTTATCAAGTTCTTGTTGAATAAAGTTTTCATCTATCTCTAATCCAGCTGGTACTCCATCTAATATACATCCAATGGCTACACCATGGGACTCTCCAAATGTTGTTAATACTAATTTTTGCCCAAAACTATTCATATATTTATCCCTTTAACCACTCTAAGGCCTTCTTCGCCGCTTTTTGTTGAGCCTCTTTTTTGCTCTTACCTTTTGCAGATGATATACTCTCATCATTGACTATAATTGCTATTTCAAACTCTTTTTTATGGTCTGGCCCTGTTGCACCAATAAGTTCGTAAGTTGGAGTTGTGCCATAAGTTGATTGGGTAAGTTCTTGAAGTGTAGTTTTATAATCTCGTGAGAGTGTCTCTAAATCAATTTTGGGATGAACTTCATTTAATAATTTAATTGTTATATCTTTGACCTTATCCAATCCTGTTTCTAAATATATAGCACCAATTACTGCTTCAAAAGCATTTGATAATAGAGATGGTTTGCTTCTACCATCATTATTCTCTTCAGCAATTGATATATAGATATATTCACCTAGATTAATGCTCTTTGCAAGTAGTGTAAATCCACTCTCATTTACAAGTGATGCTCTAATCTTAGAGAGTACTCCCTCATCAGAATTACTAAATTTTTGAAATAGAAACTCACCTACAATTAAATCAAGAACAGCATCACCTAAAAACTCTAATCTCTCATTATTATAAGGTTTTTTATAACTTTTATGAGTTAATGCCTCTATTATAAGTTGTTTATTTACAAAGGTATAAGATAACCTCTCTTCTAGTTGAACATAACTATTCATTCTTGCTCCTATATTTTAATAACATTTGCTTCAATACTTATACTATTAATACTCATACAATTTTGACACCTATAAAAAGATATAGGAAATCTATTTTGACACTTATTACATATATATGTAAATGATAAACCTCCATCATCAAATCCCATACTCCTAGAGTTTGCTAACATCTCAATTACAAATATATTACTTGGAATTTTTGACTCTTGCAGATACCCTTTTGCATAGTATAATCTTTTTAATGATATGTATTTTGAAATTATATCTAAATCCACTTTTGATTTTGGCAACATCCATAATATATCTAATATATCAGATAATCTATCCTCATCAAATAGACTCCATGCCTTTTGAAAATTACTTTTAAATAGATATAAGATAATATTACGATAGAGTGATGGATAGAGTAGTATCATATCTTCTAATCTATCTATCTTATTAACTATTTTTTTATCATAAATAAGAGTTTGAAATCTCAAAAACTCTTCTACTATATCTACATTTTGATATAGTACTCTAAGTGGTGTAATTACCTCTAATGCTTTATCATATAGATGTAACATCTCATATACAATAAGTAAATTATATAGAGTATCAGGGCTTCTTGGGGACTCTTTGAGAATTTCTAAAAATATATTTTTGGCTCTCTCTAAAAATCCAGCATATAGATAAACCTCTCCTAATGAGTGCAAAAAATCTATTTTGGATATTTTGGTATCTGAATTTTTGATAAGATAGAGATATATATCAATAGAACGATTATACTCTCCTCTCTCTTGATGAACTTTTGCCAAAATTTCAAGAGGTTTTATCATATTAGAATTAAAAATCCAATCCTCATCTATACTATTTATGCTATTAAACTTATCCAAAAATCCCTTTAGGTTTTCATCTCTTATATTTTGAGCATATAATCCCCAAATATAAGTGATTAAAGCCGTTAGAAGTATAAGAGTAATAATAAGTAATATACTAAAGAGTGGGTCTCTATATGATGGTAATATCTGTTCCATTAAACTATTTGTACTTATATATCTCTCTAGGTTCTTTAGAGGTAAAACTATACCCTAAAAGTGAGATTTGATATGCGTGAAGTAGTATTCTTTTAGCTTTTGTACGACTTCCATATAGCTCATCTCCAACAATAGGATATCCTATATGAGATAGATGTATTCTAATTTGATGAGTCCTACCTGTAGCTATCTCAATTGATACTTTACTCTTTTTACCTTGAATTTCAAGAGGTTTGATAGTAGATAGTGCCTTAGCCCCTCTAAGTTCATCAATTCTTGAGACTGCTTTACCTTTTCTACTTGTAACAATAGGTGCATCAACTATAGTCTCTTCATAAAAAACACCCTCAATCCAAGCAATATATCTCTTTGTTACTCTTCTTGCTTTAAACTCTACAATAGCTTTTTCTAAAAATTTATCATTTTTACTCAAAAGTAAAACACCTGATGTATCTCTATCTAATCTATGAATAAGTGTAGCCCCTTCAATAGCATCAGCAATATCATAACTATCTACAAATGATGGTTTATCAACTGCTATAATATCATCATCTTCATAAATTACTTTAAATTCACCCACCTCTTCTACTCTAAACTTTGTATCTATATTAATCAAAGCCCTAGCAATCTTAACCTTATTATTACCCACATAAACAAGCCCCTTATCTATAAGCTCTTTAGCTTTATTATTAGATATATCCTCTTGTTGTGCTAATACTTTATAAGCCTTATCTTTTTCCATCTATATATTCCTTTAATTAGCTAATATTGTACCTAAAGTTAGCCAAAAATGACTTAATTATACTACCTAAACCAACTTTCTTTTGGCAATCTCTTCTAAAAATGTAGTAGCATAAGAGCCTTTTGGAAGATAGAAACCAATAGTAAACTCTTTTGATTTTTCATTATAATTCATAGACAAATCCTCTGCCCAAATCCATGCTAATCTTCTATCACCTTTTAAGGCATATAGTTCAGTATCATCAAAAGGCTCTTCTAAATGATAGGCATCACTAAGTGAGCGAATAGCCTTATCTCCACATAAAAGTCCTGTTGGAGATATTTGAGACTCTTTAAATAGCTTTGCACTACTACTCATATCTTTGACAAATGAGTTTCTGCCATAGGGATATGGAATAGTTGTATCACCAATAAAAAGCTTAAAAAACTGTGGTTGTTTGGATAATACTTTTACTAACTCTTTGGGATATGAGAGTTTTTGAGAGGCTGTATCTATTGAGTTATTGCTAATTACTGAAGATATTTCAACCCTTTGAGATAACCAATTATTAAATAGATAACTTTGATATGATGCTACTAAAAGCTTCTCTTTTGCGCCTTTTAATCTCTTGCCACTTTGTGCTATCTCTTTGCCCTGTTCGTAGCTTAGAGAGTCCTCTCCAAATCTTTGATAACCAAAATAGTTTGGTATTCCATTTTTAGATAGTTTATTGGCTATATTTTTAATATCAATGGCATCTTTAGGAGATACTTTATGTAGTTTTATAACAAACTTATTACCTTTTAGTTGCCCAATTTTAATAGGTGCTTTACTATAATTTCGTTCTAAAATTTCTACTTTTTCTGTCGTAAGATTTTTATTAAGAAATTTTTCTACATTTTTGGGAATAGATATATATTGAATAGTTGTAGCACTCTTATCTTTGAGTCCTGCGTATCCTATATCTCTCTCTTTAAGTCCTGTAGCTTTGGCAATTACTGTTACTAATTTCCAGCTACTCATATCTTGTTTTTTGATTTTTAAGATTAAAAAGTTACCACTATTTGTAGGTTTGTATAGAGGTATCTCTTCTACAAAAAATCTATCAATAGTCTGTTCAAAGTTAAAATTTATCGGTTTGTGATTATATGCGTAATTATTTTTCATAAAAGAAGTATAGCATAAGTTGATAAATATAACTCTATTTAAGTATAGTTGGAATATAATCCATACAAATTATATTTATAATATAAAATTATAAAGGACTTATATGAGAATAGTTAAAATAGGTTTGTATAGCATTATATTAGTTGGATTACTAAATAGCTGTATGGATAATAAACCTAAAAAAAGTTTAGATGGTAAAGAGTTATTAACTCAAAAATGTGCTAAATGTCATAATCTTGATATGCCTCCAAAGAGTTATGAGAATGAGATAGCACCAAGTATAATGGCAGTAACATTTCACCTCAAAGATTTTATTAAATCAAATAATCCATCAGAACATGAAGATAAAGTTGTAAATTTTATCAAAGATTATGTGATTAATCCAAGTAGAGAGAAATCGTTTTGTGATAAAGATAGTCTTGATAGTTATGGTGTAATGCCCTCTCAAAAAGGAAATGTAACTAAAGATGAATTAGATGCTATTGCTCACTATATGTATCAAACTTTTGATAATCAAAAATTACTAAAAATTATGGCAGAAAAAAGTAGATTAGCCAAAATGCCACTATATCAAAGAGTATTAGAGGTAAGTAGTTGTAAAAATTGTCATAGCATTAAAGAGGATAAAGTAGCCCCATCATTTGAGATGATAGCTTCAAAATATAGTATATCTGATAGAGACAATTTAATAGATAGTATCAAAAATGGAAGTAGAGGTAAATGGGAGGGTAAAAAAGTCCCTATGCCACCATTTAAAGAGATGAATAGTGATGATATTGAGGGATTTGTAGATTGGATTTTATCACTTAAAAAAAATATTAATAATTAAAAAGGATAAATAATATGATACCATTTTCAGATGAAGAGTTATATGAGGCAGTTAAAAATATTTTACCACAAGTTAGTGGATATGTAAATTCACATGGTGGAGGGATTACACTATTAGGTATAAAAGATGGAGTAGTTTATATAGAGTTAATTGGGAGTTGTGGAGGTTGTTCCATGAGTTTAATGACTACTAATATGGTTATTAGAAGAGAGCTTAGAAAATTTATTCACCCAGAACTTTTTGTAATTAATGTAGATGGAACTCCTGAGAATATAGCACCAGATAATATTTTTAAAGGAAAAAAATGATATTTAATTTATCAAAAGATAGCTCATTAAATGATACTTATAAACTTATGGCACAAACTATTCTACCTCGTCCAATAGCATGGGTAGTTACAGAAGATAATAGAATAGTTAATATTGCTCCATTTAGTTATTTTATTGGATTATCTTCTAATCCTGCTACTGTTTTAATTAGTGTAGGTAAGAAGTCTGATGGAACACCAAAAGATACTCTATATAATATTCGTAAAAATCAAAAATGTACTATATGTATGGTAGAAGAGAAAGATTTAGATATGATGCACTTTAGTTCTAAAGAGTTAAATAGTAATATTAGTGAAGCAGAGCTATTTAATATAAAGACTAAACAATTGATTGATGATTATCCACCCATAATAGATGGAGTAGTATCTGCTTATTTTTGTGATTTCAATCAAGAGATAAATTTAGGAGGAGATACCACACCTATAATTTTAAATGTAAAAGAGATATTTGTAGATGATAAAGCTATTGTAAATAAAGATAAGCTAACAATATCATTTAAACCAGTAGCACGAATAGGCAAAAGTTATGCCTTTTTATCAAAAGATATTACTCCACCTAAAATTCCTTAGTTATTTTAACCCTCCAAAATCATCATTTTCATATATGTATGTAGCAATTTTTTGGAGGGTATCTAAATCAAGTGCTAAATATGGCATAAGCTTATACTCTTTAATAGCATTAGGCAAAAGAGAATTTTTTTTATTTGGATTAAGTAACCAAAGAGATATATATTTAATAAAATCCTCTTTTTTAGGGTATTTCATTATATAATATCCCTTAACTTCAGATAAATGAGGGGCAACTCTTTTACCAAAATCACCATGACAAGCAATACAGTTACCAAAAAACAGAGTTCTATTCTCATTGGCATTTAATATAATAATAGTTAAAAGTAGTAATATTTTTTTCATATTGAGATTTTAGTATAATTTACTTAAAAACTACTATTATTTATACAAGTTATAACTTATATAATTTAAGGTTATATAAATAGATAATAGATATAATCATATTTTAAAGGAGAGAAATATGTATGATTATCTAATTTATAGCACAATTACGCTTATATTATCAATTCTATTCTCAATGGGTGGTGCTGGTAGCGGAGTGGCACTTATTCCTATATTAAATATCTTAGGAGTTGATTTTACTTTAGCCAAAGCTGTGGGACTATTTGCTGGGGCATCTACTACAATTACATCAAGTATTATGAATATCAAAAGAAAAATAGTTGATTTTAAATTTGTATTTCCAATCGCTTCAATGATGTTAATTTTTGCTCCTATAGGTGCTTATAGCAGTCGTTTTATTGATGAGGATATTGTTAAGTTTTTATTTATGTTAATGCTATTTTATAGTGCCTCTATGATGATGTTTGGCAAAAAAAAGGCTCTTTTCCATATTCATAGTACTTTAGCCCTTTTTATAGTAGGCATTATTGTTGGATTTGTAGCAGGGCTTTTGGGAGTGGGTGGAGGAAATATATTGATACCTCTTTTAGCAATTTTAGGATTTGAACCCAAAAAAGTAGCGGTTGCTGTAAGTTTTGTAGTACCATTTTCTGCCCTTGGTTCATTTTTTACCTATGCTTCATATATAAATATTGATTTAATATTTCTTATTTTTATCGGGTTGTCAGCAATAATCGGTGGATATATTGGTAACTATATGATGCACTTTAAATTAGAACAAATTCATATAAAAAGACTTATGGCTACAATCTTATATCTTTTAGCATTTAAACTTTTAATATATTTTTTATTATATAATATCTAAAAGGAGATAATTATGAAACATATATACAATCTACTCTTAACTACCTTTTTATTAAGTTGTGGTGGTGGTGGAGATGATAGCAAAACAGATAATAGTGATGAAATATCTAATATTAGCAAAGCACTAAGCATATATAATCAAGCATATATAGAGAATTTTCAAGCTGATAAAATAGATGATATTCTAAATGAAGCCAAAAATTCATATATATTATTAGATACTTTTAGCACCAAAATTGGTAGTGATATTATATCTCAAATGGTATCTAAAGGTAATGAAGTTGCTGGATATATGAGTATAGGCACAGGAGAGAATTGGAGAGATGATTATAGTGATATGAAGCCATATTTAGTAACTAAAAGTTGGGATGAGTGGCAAGGTGAATATTTTATCAAAGAGATTAGTAGTGGATTAATTGATATTATGAAAAATAGAATTGATACTATGTATAATCTTGGTATTAAATGGGTAGAGTTTGATAATATGGATTGGGCTGATAGTGAAAGCTTATTTAATATATATAATTCATCTGTTACTCAAAAAGAGGCAATAGGGTATTATAATACATTATGCAATTATCTACACCAAAAAAATATGAAATGTATGGCAAAAAATATAGTAGATAGTGCTTCTAGTTTTGATGGAGTAACTTATGAGTCTTATGATAATAATAAAAACTGGTGGGATATAGATGGGACTAAAAGCTTTTTGAATAATAATAAATTAGTAATAATTAATCACTATAATGAGAGTGATTGTGATAGTGTATATAAAGAATATCAATCTATATATGGAGATAAAATATCTTTTATATGTGAAGATACAACAACAAAGAAATATATTCACTATTAGTGCTTTTATGCTATAATAAAACAAAAAAGGTGATAATTTGAAACCATCAATAGAGGATTTTACACAAGATGAACTAAAAGATATTATTAAGCCATCATTTAGAGTAAAACAGATTTATAACTGGATTTATCATAAATATGTAGATAGTTTTGATGATATGAAAAATCTACCAAAAGCTATGAAAGAGGATTTAAAGAGTAGATACAGTATTAACCCATTAGAGCAAATCTTGGTTCAAGATAGTAGTGATGGTAGTCGTAAATATCTTTTTAGATTACATGATGGACATACAGTTGAGGCTGTATTATTGCTTATGAAAAAAGAGCGGTTTCACGAAGATGGTGGAGTTAAACATCAAGCTAAATATACTGTTTGTATCTCTTCACAAGTTGGTTGTAAAGTTGGTTGTGCTTTTTGTTTGACGGCTAAGGGTGGATTTATTAGAAATCTTAGTGCAGGGGAGATTGTATCTCAGATATTGATGATTAAAAAAGATAACAGTATTGATGCTAATAGAAAACTTAATATTGTATATATGGGAATGGGTGAGCCATTAGATAATTTTGATAATATGGTAAAATCAATTAAGATATTTTCTGATAGTGATGGTATGGATATATCACCTCATAGACAGACAATATCAACATCAGGATTAAGTAGCAAAATAGCAAGATTAGGAAAACTTGATTTAGGTATTAATTTAGCAATATCACTCCATGCTGTTGATGATGAGTTAAGAGAGAGATTAATGCCAATTAACAAAGCTTATAATATTCAATCAATTATAGATGTAGTCAAAGAGTTTCCAATTAATAGCCGTAAGAGGGTAATGTTTGAGTATCTTGTGATGAAAGATTTAAATGATGATTTAGCATCAGCAAAAAAATTATTAAAAATTCTTGATGGGATTAAAGCAAAAGTAAATCTAATATATTTTAATCCTTATGAAAATACAGAGTTTAAACGCCCATCAAAAACTGATATGGATAAATTTCAAGAGTATCTAACTTCACGAGGATTACACTGTACCATTAGAGAGTCTAAAGGACTTGATATTTCAGCAGCTTGTGGGCAACTTAGAGAACAAAATAAGTAAAATTCAAAAGGATAAGATATATGACAACAATAGATGAAGCAATGTTTTTATTTATAGTATTAGTAGTAGGAGTTGGATTAGGTTGGTTTATTTATGATGCTAGAAGTGAAGATGAGAAGTAGAGATAGATATAAAGGTATCTCTACAAATTAATTTTAAATAATATTTTATGGGATAATAGTCTCTATAATATCCCCTTTTCTCTGTAATAACATTACATTATTATCTAATGCCATATCTTTGACATCTTCCCGACTTCGCCCCAAAAAGCACTACACCCCCCTGCCTACCGAGTTTTCCTAAAAAATCTAGGCACTACAAATCACAATTTACCCAAGATATAAGGAGTTAAAGAGTGCTTAACCTCCATAATAT
>JAMOOX010000093.1 GCA_027065045.1 Campylobacteraceae bacterium
TATATCTTTGCGATAAATATATTTAATCTCTTCTAATTTTTTTATAAAATCCAATTCTATTTGATGCTCTTTTGTTTTCATTATTGACCTTGTTTTTGTTGCTGTTATTATATCATTTTAGGCTTTTTCCTAGAACATAATAGTTAATAGGTCATTTTAGTTTAAATTGTTTTAAAGGTTACTTATTGTTTATGATATATTAACAAACTTTTATCTTATTTATGTTATAATCTATAATTAGTTTATTATATAGACTTTTACTACTTCGTAAGATACAAAAACTACAATTTATAAAATTACATAAATATACTTACTATTTTTTATTTAAAGGATATTCTAATGGGTGATATTGATAATGATAACCTAATTAATGATGTTGAAAGTGATTATCAAAAACTATACAACAAGAGAGAAGAGCTTATATGGAGAGGAACGCATAGACATACAAGAATGATTTTTTACCATTTTATTGATTTGTTATCTATTATTTTTTTGATATACTTATCAATCAATCTTACACCATACTTTTTGGTACTATTAATTATTCCTATGACTATATCAACAATTAAATTTTTGGAAATTGAAAAAAATATTTATGAGATTACTACAAAAAGATTAAAAATAAGAAAAGGTAAATTTACAAGCACTCTATATGAGATAGAGCTTTATGATGTAAAGCATACTGTCTTAGAAGAGAAGCGAAACCGTCAAGGATATATTACTTTTCTTACAAGTAGTAGCAAGTTTGGCACTATTAGATTTCCTAGAATGAACGAACCTGCTGTAATTCATGATAAGGTGCGTGATATATACGAAGAGATAAAGCTAGAACGAAATAAAATTACTCATAAAGGCAAAAGATAATTATCTTTTATTACCTAATTTTTTCCACTCTTTTTCAAACTTTTTTCTCTTTGTAAATGATAAATTCTCAATAAATAGATGACCCTCTAAATGCTCTATTTCATGTTGAAGTGCTATTGCTAAAAACTCATCATCTTCAATAATATGTTTTTCACCAAATCTATCTTGATACTCTAGTTTTATATGTTTAGCTCGTTTAACATCTTCAAAAATAGTAGGTACACTTAGACAACCCTCTTGATAAATAGTTGAGCCATTTTTTTCTAAAAATATAGGATTAATAACCTCTAGTGTGTTATCTTTTGGCTGAATAGCATCTTCATCATCTCCAATAGGGATATTAATAATTAATACTCTCTTATCAATGCCTATTTGAATACCTGCTAACCCTACCCCATTTTTGGCAACCATTGTATCATACATATCATCAAGTAGAGTATGTAACTCCGTATCAAAAGATATTATCTCTTTTGATACTAACTTTAATCTCTTATCTGGATATATTAAAATTTCTCTTACCATTAATCATATTTCCATTTAGATATTTTTTGTAAGAACTTTATCTATTAACCCATACTCCAAAGCCTCTTGTGAAGACATAAAGTAATCTCTCTCTGTATCTTTTTCTAATCTCTTGGTAGTTTTACCTGTTTGAGATGCCAAAATTTGATTTAGAGTATCTTTGAGTCTCTGTATCTCTTTGGCTTGAATTTGAATATCTGTTGATTGACCTTGTGCGCCACCTGATGGTTGATGTATCATAATTCTAGCATTAGGTAGGGCATATCTTTTGCCTTTTGTCCCTGATGATAATAAAAATGCACCCATTGATGCAGCTTGTCCGATACAGATTGTTACAATATCAGGCTTAATATAGTTCATTGTATCAAACATAGCCATTCCACTTGTAATTACTCCACCTGGAGAGTTGATATAAAAATATATATCTTTATCAGGGTCTTGTGCTTCAAGAAATAGAAGTTGTGCTACAATAGTAGCTGAAACAGCATCATTTACTTCACCTGTAAGCATAATAATTCTATCTTTTAGAAGACGAGAGTATATATCATAACTTCTCTCACCTTTGTTTGTCTGTTCTATAACATAAGGTATATAGCTCATTAAATAGACCTATTTACCTAGAAGTTTAGAGAATAGTTTATCTTCAATCATTCCCATTTTAATAGCAGGGATTAGATTATTATCTTGATAATGTTTGATAACCTCTTGTGGGTTTTGTCCTGACATCATCGCTTCATAATATAGTGTTTGACTCACTTCATCATCAGTTACTACTATCTCTTCTGCTTTTGCTAAAGCATCTACAATAAATGTAGCTTTTACACTATCAGTAGCATCAGTTCTTAAAGACTCTCTAAACTCATTTAGTTTATCACTATCATTTTGAAGCTCTTCAATTTTCTCTTTATCCATAGTTTGTGCTTCTTGATTTACTTTTGCATCAAGTTCTTGTTCTACGATATTTTTTGGTAAATCAAAGTTAAATTTCTCTACTAATGCTTCTAAGATTTTTGGCTTTAACTCATCATTATATAATTTACCAAATTTCTCTTGTTCTAATTGCTCTTTGATTTTCTCTTTTACAGTTTCAATTGAACCATTCTCTTTGTCATTTAGAAGCTCTTTTGCCAAATCTTCAGTAAGTTCAACTTTCTCTTTTGCTTGAATTTCATGAAGTTTTACTTTAAATACTGCCTCTTTACCTGCTAAATCTTTTACTTGATACTCTTCTGGGAATGTTACTTTTACATCTTTTTCATCTCCACTATTCATACCAATGATTTGTTCTTCAAATCCAGGGATAAATTGATTTGAACCAATTTGAAGATTAAATCCATCAGATGCTCCACCCTCAAACAGCTCACCATCAACACTACCCTCAAAATCAATTAGAGTCATATCACCATCTTCAACAGCTCTATCATCTTCTAGTTTCACAAATTTAGCTCTTGAATCCATCAAAGAGTTTACTCTCTCATTAATCTCATCTTCACTAATTTCTGCCTCTTCATACTCTGGTGCTATATCTTTGTAACCATCTAAATCAAATGTTGGTTTGATAGATACTTCTACTTCAATATCAATCCCATCATCTGTTTTATCATATTTTTGAATTGATGGTTCACCAATTACTACATCTTGTGTTATCTCTAACTCTTTGTAACCATCAGCTAATGCTTTTCTTACTAACTCTGATTCACCATCTTGTGTTAATCTCTCTCCATGCATTTTCATAACAATTGCTACTGGAACTTTACCTGCTCTAAAACCATCAACTTTAATCTGCTTTGATGTCTCTTTTGCCAATCTTTTTACTACTGCTTCAATCTCACTATTTTCTATTGTTGTAGAAATTTTAAAATTTGCGTTATCAATTTTTGTTGTTGTAATACTCAATACAAACCCTTTTTTTAATATATAATTTCGTGATTTTATCTAAATTTTAATAAGAAACTAATTTAACTTACTAGATAAGAACTATCTATTTGCCAATTTGAACATCAATAGAGAGTGCTTCAAGCTCTCCATCTTGCTCTTTTTTAATATCTACATCTCTAACTGTAATATATTTTTTGACAACAGCGATAATATCTGCTTTAAGATCTTCCATAAATGGATACTTGTTATGCTCTTTATCAGTCATAATTGCAATTCTAAGCCTATCTTTGGCTATATTTGCACTACTCTTTTTTTTATTCCATGGAAATATCATGAAAACATCCCTCTAAATTTACCCATTATTCCTTTTGATGAGGCTGATGGTTCTTCTATTGCTATATTATTTCCACATAGTCTTGAAGATATTCGTACATAAGCCCTTCCTGCAACAGATTTTGGGTTTAAGATAATTGGTTTTCCTTGGTTAGAGGCATCTATTACACCTTTATCTTCTGCTACTTTACCTAAAAGCTTGATATTTAAAATCTCTAAAATATCTTCACTACTTAACATCTCTCCACTACTTACCATCTCTGGTATAATTCTATTTATTATTAGATATTTTGCCACTTCTTCGCCATCTTTGACTTTTTGGCTTTTTGAATCTAATATTCCAATAGCACGGTCAGAATCTCTAATAGATGAAACCTCAGGATTGACCACAACAATTGCACTATTAGCAAACTCAATAGTATGTTCGTAGCCACTCTCTATTCCAGCAGGAGAATCTAATATTACATACTCAAACTGCTCACTAAGTTCATCTATTAGCTTTTTGATTTTATCTGAATCTAATACACTCTTATCTTTGGTTTGAGATGCTGCTAGAAAATATAGATTTGGACTTGATTTACTTTTGATAATAGCTTGTGAAACTGTAGCTTCACCATCCATCACTTGAACCATATCATAAACAACTCTATTTTCAAGTCCTAATATCATATCAAGGTTTCTTTGACCTATATCAAAATCAACCAATACACATTTTTTACCATTTAAGGCAATTCCTAGTCCTATATTAGCAGATGCTGTAGTTTTTCCTACTCCACCTTTACCACTAATTACTGCTATAATCATACCCATTGTAACTCCTTTTTGGATATTGATGTTACACTTACTATATCATCTATGATTTCTATTTTATTTAATTTATGTTGTAAAAGTAAATTATTGATTTTATGCCCTTGAATTAATATATTAGACCTACTTGATTGGGGCATAATAATATAATTACCATTACAAATTATATCTCCATTGATAATATTCAATGCGATAATATTCCCTCCTGAAACTAATTTAGCTCCACTATTAACTCTATCTGTTATTAAAATATCACCCTCATACTCTATCACTTGCCCACTTCTTAATGCTTCATTAATAATTTTTAATCTATAATCATTGATTTTTAGTTTATCTTTTATAATTATAAAATTATCTTGAATTTTTTTGGCTTTTGGAAGAGATATATTATTTATATATTTTAGATTTAATTTATCTAAAAATTCTGATATATTAGAGGATATATTACCCTGTATTAATATAAGATGATTTTTAAATAGTTCATAATTTGTCTCTATAAATGATATAAACTTATCATCATCCTCTATCTGAGTTTCAAATACTTTAATTGAATATTGACTGCTTTGCAAGGGTATCTCCACAAATTTTAGAATTTATAGATTTTATCCTATTTTACTTAATATAGAGATATAATAGAGAGATTTTATTATATATTGGGGGATAGAACCCCCCAATGATAAAAAATTAATACCCACTAGCACTTACCATATATGTAATATATTGTAGTAGAGGTTGAATATAAAGAATTGATGTAACTGTAACAAATACTGCTATTCCAATAATTGTCATTAATGGTTTATTAATATTATAATAAATTGTACCATCGTTATCTGCTGGTTCTTTTAAGAACATATATACTATTAGTTTCAAATAGTAATATGCTGAAATTGCTGAGTTTAATCCCATAACAATTGCTAACCATACATATCCTGCATCAACTGCTGAACTCATAATATAGATTTTACCCCAAAATACAGAAAATGGTGGCACACCTGCAAGAGAGAGCATAAATAGTGCCATTACAACAGCACCAAGAGGCATAACTTTGATAAGCCCTGCAAACTTCTCATAAGGGTGGTCAAATCTATTATGAAATTTATTATTTTTATGACGACTAATCCATAGCATACTAAATGCTCCAAGATTTGTAAATAAGAATAACATATAGTACAAGAATACACCACTATTTGCTTTTGTTGTATCAAGCGCGATTGCTGCCATTACAAAACCTGCATGTGATATTGAACTATATGCCAACATTCTTTTTACATCAAGTTGAACTAATGCCATCATATTTGCTAAAGTCATAGTAAGCACTGATAATAGTAAAATAGCTGTTCTTATCTCTTCTATACCAATATCTATATATAATCCAAATATTCTCATAGCCACTACCATAGCAGCAACTTTTGGAACAATTGACATATATCCTGCTAATGGTGCAGAAGCACCCTCATAAGCATCTGGTCCCCAAGTATGAAATGGAAACAGTGACATCTTAAATGCAAATGCAATTAAAAGCATTATACCACTTGATATCAATAGAACCATTACACCTGCTTCATCCATTCTACTCTGCATTACTTCAGCTATTTTATAAAGCTCTAACGAACCAGTAGCTGCATATACCATAGCAGAACCCATTACAAAGAACCCAGCTGCTAATGCACCCATTGTAAAGTACTTAACAGCAGCCTCATAAGAGTTTGAACGGTTATGCATAGCTATCAATGTATATAGTGATAGTGATGCTGTTTCAAGTCCTACAAATATTAGAATTAGATTATCACTTGATACCATAAATTGGTAACCTGCAATCATAAATAAAAATAGTGCAAAATATTCAGGATATGAATATTCGTGAAATCTCTTTGATGTCAAAGCAAGAGGAATAAATAGCATTGAAGCTAGCAAAATCAAAGCTTGTGAAATAATAGAGATACCATCAATTAATATTAAATCAAAGAAACCTCTTTGATTTACACCTAATCCCAAAGTAGCACCTAAATCAATTAATAAAACTAAAAGAGTTAGCATAACATACAGTGATTTATGCAGACCATCTTTAAACAAATCAATAATTAATATAATTAAAGCACCACAAATAGCAATTAGCATCGGTGCTAGTGTTGCCATATTTAGAGATTCTAAACTTACGCTAATAGGTTCTAACATTATTTACCCTCCTCTTTTTTTGGACTAACAATTATATCTTTAGCCTCTTGTGTTTGTGCCTTTTTATCCATAAAAGATACCAAAGATTTAACACTATTATCAATTGGTTCTAAAATAGGTTTTGGATATACACCTAACCAAACTACAATTAATACAAGAGGAACAAGAGAATACATCTCTCTACTATTTAAATCTTTAAGACCCTTATTCTCATCATTTGTAACTTCACCAAAGAATGTCTTTTTATAAAGAGACAACATATAAACGGCACCCAAAATAATTGTAGAACCTGCAATTATTGTCATAATTGGTGATATATTATAGAATCCTAAAAGAACCAAAAACTCTCCAACAAATCCAATAGTCAAAGGAAGCCCAACAGAAGCCATCAACATAATACCAAATATAACTGCATATTTTGGCATAATAGATGCTAATCCACCAAACTCACTCATCATCTTAGTATGTCTTCTATCATAGATTACTCCAACAAGCATAAACAATGCCCCTGAAACAACACCATGAGAAAGCATTAAGAATATAGAACCACTAATTCCCTCACTATTCATAGCAAACACACCTAGCATAATAATACCCATATGTGATACTGATGAATATGCAATAACTTGCTTCATATCTTTTTGAGCATAAGCTATCATAGCTGTATAAACAACCATAATCAATGCAAGAATTGCAACTGGAGTAATCATATATACAGATGCATCTGGTAAGATTGGAAGTGAAAATCTTATAAATCCATAAGTACCCATTTTAAGAAGTACTGCTGCAAGTATCACTGAACCAATTGTTGGTGCTTGACCATGGGCATAAGGCAACCAAGTATGAAATGGGAACATTGGAACTTTAATAGCAAATCCAAAGAAGAATGCTATAAAGAGCCAAATTTGTGTCTCAATAGGAAGCACAAGTGCATACCAATCTGTAATTGCAAAACTCCAAGTTCCTGTAACATCATGATATAGATAAGCTAAAAATAGCATACCTACTAACATAATTAATGAACCAATAAATGTATATAAGAAAAATTTGATTGATGCATATACTCTTTTAGGTCCACCCCATGCACCAATGATATATAACATTGGTACAAGAGAAAGCTCCCAAAATAGATAAAATATTACAGCATCAAGAGCCAAAAATACACCCACCATTGTCATCTCTAAAAAGAGAAGAGAGATAATCATATTTTTAATATCTTTTTCTATACTCATACCTATCATTCCAAGAAGAATCATTAGTGTTGCCATTACAACAATAAATAGACTAATCCCATCAACACCAAGGTAGTAACTAATTCCAAAATCAGGAACTAAAGGTAGCATCTCTACAAACTGCATACTACCATTACTACCATCAAAACTCATCCACAACCAAACAGCTAATAAAAACTCAATAGATGCTACACTTATACCATAAGCCCTAGCACTATTTTTATCAACTATAAAACCCAACACTCCTGCAAATGCTGGGAAAAATATCAATATACTTAAAATATTATCCATCTATATTCTCCTTAACCTATCATCGATGCTATTACTGCAAATAACATTAAAGCTACTGCTCCAAAACCCATCCAATTTAGATAATGTGAAAGGTTACCACTTTGCATTCTTCTAGTTCTATCACCATTATTAAAAAAGAAGTGAGCAATACCATCAACTGTGGTATCTACTATTTTCATATCAACTTTATTCCATAACATATCTGAAATTTCTTTGTATGGTTTGGCAATAACATTATTATATAATGCTGGTATATAGTATTGATTTGTTAATAATCTATATACAAAACTACTCTCCAACTCTTTATCTCTAATAAGTCCCGAAGCATATTTTTTATATGCGTAGAAAATACCAGAAAGAGCAATAAGTGTTGTAATAATAATAAAGAACCATGCTATATGATGTGTCTCATGACTCATCTCATAAGATGGTAAAATTGTTGTTACAAACTCATTAAATGGTTCCATAAAGAATCCAAATATAACTGCTAGAATAGCTAATGGTGCCATTGCTACAAGAACAAATGTTGGCATCTCATGAGGATGCGCACCTATCTCTTTATATCTCTCATTTCCACTAAATGTCAAGAATACTTGTCTAAAGCTATAAAATGCTGTAAGTCCCGCTGTTACCCATAAAGTAAACCAAATGATATAAGTATCTTCATTAATAGCTACCTCTAAGATAGTATCTTTTGAGAAGAACCCTGCTAGTGGGAAAATACCTGCTAAAGCCAATGATGCTAGACCCATATATAAATATGTTCCACCCATAACTTTTTTCAATCCACCCATCTTAAAGATGTCAAGTTCATCATGCATAGCATGCATAACATTACCAGCACCAAGGAATAAGAGAGCTTTAAAGAATGCATGAGCAGCAAGATGGAAAAGTGCTACCCAATAAGCACCAAGTCCAGCAGCAGCAAACATATAACCAAGTTGAGATAGAGTTGAATAAGCGATAATTCTTTTTAAATCTCTATTAACCAGTGCCATTGAAGCTGCAAAAATAGCTACAAATGTACCAAGATATGCAATAAATATAGCTACATTTGGAATAGCATCATATAGTGGGTTTGCTCTAATTACCAAATAAACCCCTGCTGTTACCATTGTAGCTGCATGAATAAGAGCCGAAACTGGTGTAGGACCCTCCATCGCATCTGCCAACCAAGTATGTAGAGGAAATTGTGCTGATTTACCCATAGCCCCAATAAATAGTGCTATACCAATAGATGTCAATAATCCATTATCAAGTGAAGGAATTGCATCAAAGAAAACATTATAGTTTAATGACCCAACATTCCAATATATTAAAAAGATACCAACAAGCATTCCAAGGTCAGCTATACGGTTCATAATAAATGCTTCATTTGCCGCCCATGATGGAGAGATTGATGGATTAACATCTGTACCAACATCTGCTTTGTGATACCAAAAACCAATTAGTAACCACGAACAAACACCAACACCTTCCCAACCAATAAATAGTCCTGCAAAGTTATCACTCATAACTAAAATCATCATTGAAAATACAAATGCTGAAAGATATGAGAAAAATCTATTAAAACCTTTGTCATGGTCCATATATCCTATAGAGTATATATGAACAACAGTTGAAACAGTTGTAACAACTACCATCATAACAGCAGTGATTGCATCAACTGCAAATCCAAAGTCAATAGTTAAATCACCTGCTCCAATCCACTCCATCATATTGGCACTTACTGTACCATGAGATAAAACATGAATTAGAAGTAAAACAGAAGCTAACCATGAAATAAATAGTAGCCCTGATGTAACAAAACCTGTAATTAGGTTCTTTGGAGTCATTCCAAAGAGTGCTGCAAAGAGAGACCCAACTAATGGTGCAAAAAGTGCTATATATAGTAAATTTTCCATTATTATCCTTTCATTACTGCAAGATTATCAAGGTCAAGAGTTCCTTGCTTTTTATAAAGTACAATTAACAAACCAAGACCAACAGCAACTTCACTAGCTGCTACTGCTATGATAAAAAATGCAAACATTTGACCTGATAAATCACCATAATGTCCAGATATTGCCGCAAAAGCAATATTAGCAGAATTTAACATAATTTCAGTTGCAAAGAAAAGCATCAAAAGATTTTTTCTTCGTAGTACACCTACTAAACCTATTGAAAACAATATACCCGAAAGTATAAGGTACTCATTCAATCCTATCATTTCTCATCCTTTAAGCCAAAAGTAGTATCCTCTTCGTGATTTTCATCTCTAGTAGTAAGACTATCATCCATCTTTTTACCAGCTAAGATAATACCAGCTATCATAGCTACTAATAACATTATAGCTGCTACTTCAAATGGTATAAGATACTTTGTAAATAAAATTAAACCAACTGCTTGTGGATTTGTTGCTCCTGTAACAAAGTATGTAGCTTGAATATTTTCACCTATAACTGGCGCTGAGAATATTACAACAAACATAACAGCAATCATTCCACCAAGTGCAAATACTAAATAACTATTTGTATTTTTCTCTTTAATATCTTTTGTTGCATCAAAAAACATCATACCAAAAGAGTATAATGCCATTATAGCCCCAACATATACTACAAGTTGTACTACACCTAAAAAATCTGCTCCAACAAGGAAGAAAAGTCCTGAAATAATAACCATTCCAGCAGCTAGTGAAGTCATCGCATACAACACATTACTACTAAGAACCGTTACTAAAAAAAGTCCAATTGTAAGGACTGAAAATATATAAAAGGCAATCTGTTCCATATTTAACTCTCCTTTTAATACGCTAAAGGCGTTTTTTTAATATTATCATCAGCATTTGGACTAACTGCCCCAAATCCTGGATACTCTTTTTGAGAAGAGAGTGCATCTATTGGTGTAAGCATATCTTCAAATATAGAGAAACTTGCTCTTTGTTGAGAACTTGTCTCATATCTTCCACCATGAACAATTGCAAGTTCTGGACAAACTTCTGCACAATATCCACAGAAGATACATCTACCAAAGTTAATAGTATATTCAGTTACCTCTTTTCTTTGGTTCTCATCATACTTTGTATCTATTTTAATACAATCAGAGATACATATCTTTTCACAAAGCCCACAACCAATACATCTATAATGACCACTCTCAAGAAGTCTAAGCATCTCATGGATTGCTCTATATCTAGGACTTATTGGTAACTTTTCAAATGGATACTTAACTGTATGCATATCATCTTGAAATAGAGCTTGATACATAGTTCTCAAAGTTACCCATAATCCTACAAAAAGCTCACCTTTAACCATTCGCTTCATAACTCTAGCAAATTTTTGAGCATTACTCTTTGGAAAAGCTTCGTGTTCTACCACTTTATATTGTTGAATTCCAACATTTCTATCTTTAAATTTTTCTAAACCCATTATCCCCTCCTATACCATCATCACTAAACCAGTGATTAATACATTTAATAGTGCTATTGGCATAAGTACTTTCCAACATAACCACATCAACTGGTCTGGTCTTACATGAGGCCATGAAGCTCTTACCCATAGCATCAAGAAGAAGAAGAATGATACTTTTAAAATAATTGCTAAAAAGCCTGGAATGAAACCTAAATCATTAAATCCACCAAAAAAAATCAATGATGCCATAAATCCAATAGTAATCATATTGGCATACTCACCAATAAAAAACATACCCCATCTCATACCACTATACTCAGTCGCATAACCAGAAACTACCTCTGCTTCATGCTCTAAAAGGTCAAATGGTGTTCTATTTGTCTCTGCAAAACCAGCTATTAAAAATAGTATAAATGCTAATGGTTGTTGCCATACCATCCACTCACCAATACCACCAGATTGAGCATTATTAAAATCAATCAATGATAATGAACCTACTAACATAATAGGTGCTAATAGTGAAAGTCCTGTAACTACCTCATAACTCATAAACAGTATAGCTGTTCTAGCAGAACCTATAATACCCCATTTATTTGCTTGTGCCATACCAGCTAAAAGTGGTCCATATAATCCTGATGCCATAGCACCAAGAATAAATAAGATACCAACATTAAGGTCTGCTACAATTGGATGAACTGTATATCCAAAAAGAGTAAACTCTGGTAGCAAAGGCACAGCAGCTAGAGCTATAAATGCTGTAGCTGCTGTAATAATAGGAGCTATCATAAATATAAGTCTGTTTGCGTGTTGAGGAATAATATCCTCTTTTGTAAATAATTTTATACCATCTGCTGCTAGTTGAAGTAGTCCAAAAGGACCAACATGCATAGGTCCAAGCCGTCTTTGCATAAAAGCAAGGACTTTTCTCTCTATAAATGTTCCAAAACCAGCTAAAGCAGCGATAACACTAAGTACGATTATCGCTTTAATAATGGTTTCTATAATAATTGCATCCATATATTACCCCTTTTTAATTGTTACTGTTTTATATCTATCTTTACCAAAAATAGAGTAGATATTTTGATGACTTTTAAAATCAGGAACTAAAACTATATCTCCATCTATTCTATCATCAACCACAACTTTTAATTTTAGAGTTGTATCTTTATCAAATTCAACTTCAACCTCTTCTTCAAGTGTTTGAGCTTTTGATGGACTTACATAAAGAGCAAACTCTTCATTGATTTGATGAGATTTATCTGTAAAATCATTAAATTGTCGTTGAGGATTACATCTATAAGCAATCTCTCCTTCTAATACAATACTATCATTAAACTCTACTACACTAACAGCTTGTTTTTCAACAGAGATATTATCTATAATATAACCTCTATTCTCTTTACCTGTATTTGTATAACCATTTGGTAAATCATCAAATTCAATATCTTTAAATCCATCAAAACGAGCTAACTTAGGAGTGAAATCAATCGTCTCATCTAATCCTATATCAAACTCATTTAAAATATCATTAAGCTCGTAACCTTTATACTCCAAAGCAGGATTTGTTGGTACTACAACTTTATTCATAGTTACAAATGTACCCTCTTGTTGGTTAAGTGCAGGAATATCTAATTTACTAAATCCTCTAGCACCTAATCTAAAGTGTCCATGTTCGTTATATCCTACAATATATCCACTCTCTTCTTCATCAAGGTTACATATCATAGCCACACCTAATGAGTTTGTTCTTGGTGGTATCATTACTAGATTCATATCACAAACATCTTCAATCAAGGCTACAAGTCTTGAAAGGTTTCTAGCACGAGGGTGGAAGTATAAATCTTCACCAATGATAAGGCTAAAGTTCTCTTTTTTCTTCATCATTTTTTCAAAAGTTTCAGCAAAATTATCACTACCACCTAAGATAGATACAAGTCCATTCTCATCAACCTCTACCTCTTTATCTACCATCTTAGGTACTTTTTTAGTAACCTCTTTTGATTCACCAGTCTCTTTATCTACCACTGTTGAAGTTACACTCTCCATAACTTTTTCTTTGATAGTTTTTTTAACTGTTTTATGAAATGATGCTAAATAATCTTTAGTTTGAACTGGTAATTTATCTTTATCTCCAAATAGGTCAAGAATTAGATATAAAACTGCCTCTTCTTGCCCTACTTTATGATTAAACACTTCTACACTTTTACCAAATGTTGGCACTAGCATATCACCTACTGGGTGGAAATATAATCCTGCACCTTTGTTCATTTTTTGAACATTATTAAAAGCATATCTAGCATTTGGATTATCATTTCTTAGTGATGCCCCAACAGATATTACAAAATCACTCTTCATAACTTCTCTAAAATCACTTCCATATAGAGATGACCCACTAGCTTTTGAGTAACTATCTAAGAAATCTTTAAATGCTTTTGCATCGTGATTGATTAATTTAACTCCTAGTTTCTCTTTTAGAAGTTGAAGCATAAATGCCTCTTCATTTGTAATAGCAGAGTTAAATTTAATAGTATCAGCTTTTTTAAATGCGTTTATAGCTTGTTCAAATGCCTCTACATCTTTGCCCTCTACATCATTTTGGAAATCATAACCAAATCTACCTGCACCACATAGTGATACAAAGTTCCACTCATTTGTTACTCTATAAATCTTCTCATCAGGATTTGCAATACTTGTATGCTTTTTCTCATAATAGATTTGACAACCACTACTACAATGTGCACAAGTAGCAGGGACTCTCTCTAACTCCCAAGCATTAGATGAATATACAAAATCTCTACTTACTAACGCACCAACAGGACAAACTGCTGTACATTCACCACAATCACTACAATTTGTATGTTCTGTCCCATTACTAGGAACAATTATAGATTTTTGTAGCTTATTCCACATAGCATAAGCATCTTTTGGCATACTATCTTTTGCCTCTTTAGATAGTTTTTCACCACCTCTAGCACCTGTTTTGATAGCCGCATCACCTATCATATCTTTACAAACTGTTGTACATCTCTCACATACAATACATAAACCTGCATCATAGTGAAGTACGCTACTCCAGTTAGTATTTTCTCTTTTGGTATCAGGGATTGAGTAGCTTTGAGAATCTACACCAATTTCAAGTGTATAATTTTGCAATTCACACTCTCCACTCTTATCACAAACACCACATTGAAGAGGATGATTTACATCATACACTTCCATAATAGCTCGTCTCTCTTTGAGAATATTAGGAGTACTTACTGTTACTTCCATACCCTCTTTTACTTTGGCATTACAAGCATAAACTTGCTTTCCATCAGCCTCAACAAGACATATACGACAAGCTAATGTCGGAGAACATCTTGTAAGATAACAGATAGCAGGGATAAATACATCATTTGCACGAGCAGCATTTAATATATATTCACCCTCTTGAGTCTTATACTCTCTACCATCAATTTTTATTGTAATTTCGCTCATATTTTAATCACCTACACTTTTTCTATTTCTAAACGAATATATCTATAAGAGGATAGCAAAGCTTCACTTAAGCCTCTATCATAGGTTGGGTTAAGTGCTATAATTCCTTTGAGAGATGTATCAATCTTAAACACTCTTTGGAACTTCACATCACCTATAGTGAAATTAACCATATCACCATCATTAAGCTTAGATACCTGCCCAAACTGCTTTGAACCTACTAAATAAGCATCTGATTTTAATAATTTACTCTTATTTGTAAATTGAGATGTATGTTCTGCTGGATTACAGTTATAGATAACTGCACCATCAATCCCATCACTCTCAAATGGCTCTTCTATATTTTCATCAATCTCAACATCTACACTATCTAATAGATAACCTCTAAACTCATTACCACTATTATCAAAATAATCTTCTAAATCATCAAATTCTATCTCTTTAAATCCATTAGAAACTGGTAATATTTGAGTATAATCAATAGTATATTTTACATTTAAACCCAACTCATTAGATATATCATTAAGAGTATATCCACCATAAGGAAGTACAACATTTAAAGGCACTACTCGTTTATTAAATCCAACTAAAGTTCCCTCTTGTTGATTTAGTGATGGCAAATCTAAATCACCCTCACCCATAGCAGAGAGAGTAAAATCACCTTTGGCATTAATTCCAATACTCTTACCCTCTATCTTATCATCAAGCTCACATATCTGTGCAATTCCCATCGCATTACCCGTTGGAGGCACAACTACTACACTAAAATCACTATATTTATCAATTAATCCTACCATCTTAGCTATATTTTTAGCTCGTGGGTGAGAGTATAAATCAGCACCAACTACAAGTGATAATCCATTTTTATTGATGAGTGATTTTGACAGAGCTTCAAGTTCTTCTTCTGATACATTTGATTCTGCACTAAGATTACCTATATCAAAACTTTTGATTAAAGCTGTGATATTATCAGGTAACTTTTTATCTCTAAGTAGTGTATCTACAAGAAGTGCTAATACCATCTCTTCGCTACTTGGTTCATACTTAATAAACTGTGTAACAATATTAGATATATTTTTATCCTCTATTGGGTGCATATATATCACTCTTGAACGATTATGCTTACTAGCTGTATTAATTGCATATTTGATAATAGGTGCATCATCATTAATTCTACTACCTACTACTAATACTGCTCTTGAACTTTTAATCTCATCAACACTACCACTAAATAGGCTTTTACCTGTAATAGAAGAGTATGAAGCGATAAAGTCTTGATATGCTTTAGCTTGTGGAGATATTAGTTTATAACCATTTTTCTCTTTTAATTTTTGAAGGATTAATGCCTCTTCATTTGAAATTTCATTTGAAAAAATTATACTTTTAGCATTTTTAAATGCTTCAACTGCACCATTAAATGCACCTATATCTTTAGTAACGCCTCTATTTTGAAAATCAAATCCATATCTTGATGATGGACAAAGAGTAGAAAATTCAGCATGGTTTGATACACGATAAATCTCATCATCTTTGACTTCATAAATTACATCATGCCCACCACCACAGTGAGGACAAGATGATGGGATTTGTTTAAGTTCCCACGCATTTGCACTATATTTAAAGTTTGTATCAACTAATGCACCCACAGGACAAACGGCAGCTGCTTCACCTAGTGATTTATAATTTTTATCTTGCTTGACATTAATAATAGTAGAGTTATATCCACCAAATTTTACTTGAAGTGCTTCATCTCCTGTAATTTCAGTAGAGACTTTGACACATCTTTCACACATAATACACAAAGCAGGGTCATAAGATACACTTCCCCACTTTTGCACTGGTCTATAAATATCTTTTGTTGTG
Source organism: Campylobacteraceae bacterium (assembly GCA_027065045.1). Lineage (GTDB taxonomy): Bacteria > Campylobacterota > Campylobacteria > Campylobacterales > Sulfurovaceae > FS08-3. Next base: position 16,832 of record JAMOOX010000093.1, read on the forward strand.
AAGTTTTGGTTGGTTAAACCATACTCCATAGTCTTATTTTGAAGCTCACACTCTCCACTCTTATCACATACACCACACTCTAAAGGGTGATTTACATTATAGAGTTTCATAATGTTTGTTCGTTCTTTGTGAAGTTGTTCATTTTGAGTATTAATTACAGCACCATCAGTTGCTTTCTCTTGACAAGATAAAATTAATCCATCAACGCCCTCAACAGCAACTACACACATTCTACAAGATGCGATAGGTAGAGTTTTTGTAAGATAACACATAGTTGGAATATATACTCCATTTGCTCTTGCTACCTCTAATATACTCTTACCATATTCACTAACACACTCTTTACCATCAATAGTAACTTTAATAGTTTTGCCCATACTACACCGCCACCATTGAGATATAATAACATCTCATACATCTGTTTGCTTCATCTTGTGCTTCTTGACCAGTAAAGCCTAGATTAACCTCTTTGTTATTATCTACTCTCTCATTAGTCTCTAACTTTTGGCTAACTTCTCTTGGAATACCTGGTATCCAACCTGTGATTTTTTCATTTTTATCATAGACTTTAAGTTTCGTTAAATGGTCTTCCATAATCTCATCATCAGTTAGACTCACTTTACCCGTATAGATATATCTACTAATTACACTAGCTGCTCTTTTTGCTTGACCAACTGCATTAACAATAGTCATAGGACCATATTCACAATCACCAGTAGCAAAAAGACCATCACGATTTGTCATATAATCTTTACCATTAGTTAAAAGAGTATTCCAAGAAGTAAGCTTAATATCCCACTCTTCTGGTAAAAGTTGTAAATCAGCAGCTTGTGAAACAGCAGGAATTAAGAAATCACAATCAATCTCAAAATCTCCATCTTCAATTTTAACAAGTTGAGCTCTTCCACCATTAGGGTCAGGTACTAATTCAAACTTATTTACTAGAAGTTTGACAAGCTTATTATCTTCATCAAATATCTCTTCAACAGCTGAATGGAATATAAACTCTACACCCTCTTCAACTGCTTCATGATACTCTTCATAAGTTGTATTTCTAATAATAGTTTTTTCATCTCTACGATAAAGCATAATTACTTTTTTAGCACCATCTCTTACAGCACATCTTACAACATCCATTGATGTAAATCCACCACCAACACATACCACGGTCTTATCTTTTAGCTCATTAGAAGCAGTTGAACCAATACCATATTTAGTCCATAGATTTACTTTATCAAGCATATCTATCGCACCCCAATATCCATTAATATCAGCTCTCTCATTTTTAGCACGAACTTTTTTGGATAATCTAGCTCCAAAACCAAGCATTGTAGCATCATACTCTGCATCAATCTCTTTAAGTCTTTTAGCATCTACTCTATGGTTATTATGTATTGTTACAGCTTCCATCTCAAGGACTAAATCAATATCTTTTTGATACTTCTCTATTGGCATACGGTATTGTGGTACTCCCACTGCTACCTCACCACCATTTACAGGAAGCTCTTCAAAAATATCAACTTTAATCCCCTCTAATGCTAAATAATAAGCAGTTGTAAGCCCAGCAGGACCTGCACCAATAACTGCTACTTTTTTACCATCATTTCTTAGAGGTTTTGGCTCTCGTGGATGTTGCCATAATAATCCATGGTCGCTCTCATAATCAGCCCCAAGTCTTTTAAGCTCCATAATTGATATAGGCTCATCAAGATTTGTTCTTCTACAAGCATCTTCACAAGGGTGAGGACAGACTCTACCACAAGTATGAGCAAGTGGCATAGTCTCTCTTGTAGCCACTAAAGAATCAGCAAACTGCATATCTCTAACACCCTCAATATAAGCAGGAATATCCACATGAGCAGGACACATATCTGTACAAGGTGCTGTTACTTTTGCAATATATTTTATATCATCATTATAGTGGTGAGATGGGATTTGTTCATCAATTACTTTATTAAATTGTGCCTCAAAATGGTTCATCAAATCTAATATAGGTTTTGGAACAGTTTTACCAATCTCACATTTAGAGGTACTCATCATAGTCTCACTCACCTCTTTTAGGTGTGCAACATCATCATAACTACCCTCTCCTCTTGCTATCTTATCAAGTAAATCATATAAAATCTTACCACCCCATCTACCAGGTGCACATCTTCCACATGCTTCTGAATAGATTTGATATTGAGCAGCATATTCTGTAGCTAATCGTACGGCATCTACATCTTCATTAAAGATAGCTACACCGTCCCAACCAATAAATGCTTTGGAATTTACATCTGCTGTATAATCTTGTGGTAATTTAAAACCTGATTTACTCATCTCGTCATCAGATGATTTATCTCTATTATCGATAAATTCACCTCTCCAAGTTGAGAAAATTACATCAGACATTAATCAGCCTTTCTCTTTACAACAATAGTCCAATCAACTTCATTAAACTTTAAAGAATTCATAAGTTCATGACCATTTTCTTTAACTATATCTGCACTTTTTTGAATAGAAGAGAAATCACCCACTTCAAATAGGAAAATTCCTACCTCTTGTGGATTAACATCAGTTTCTAAAAGCTCAACCATTCTACCATAAAAATCATCTTTTAAATTTCTTAAGTCAAATCTTTTCATTATCTATCTACCTCTCCAAATACAATATTTGTAGTACCAATGATAGTAACAACATCTGCAATATAAGTACCTACTAGAAGTTCTTGAAGCAATCCTGTATGATAAAAACTAGGTGCTCTACATTTCAATCTATAAGCATAAGGCTCACCCTCTGATTTGATATAGAAACCAAGTTCTCCTTTTGGTGATTCAGTTGGTACATATACATCACCTTTTGGTGGTCTCATACCTTGTGTTACAAGCACAAAATGTTGCATTAGAGCATAATTTTGAGTCATCATCTCCTCTTTTGAAGCTGATATATATTGAGGTGAGTGTGCCATAAGTTTTGGTTCTGTTTTTGGATACATAAGCACAAGTTGTTCTATAATTCTAGCTGATTGTCTCATCTCTTCCATATATAGTTTATATCTTCCAAGACTATCACAACTATTACTTACAGGAATATCAAAGTTAAGCTCACTATATAGTTCATAAGGCTCTTCTTTACGAATATCATACTTTATTCCACTTCCTCTTAACATTACACCACTACAACCCCAACTCATCGCATTTTCTGCACTAATTGTACCTACATCTTCTAGTCTCATTTTCCAAATTCTATTTTCTGTAAGTAGGTCTTCATACATTTTTACATTTTCAGGTAATTTTTGAGTATAAGTTATCATATTCTCAATCCAACCATCTGGTAAATCTAATGGTACTCCACCAATTCTAACTGCACTATGAGTAAGTCTTGCCCCACAATAATCTTCCATCAAATCCATTGCAAACTCTCTCTCACGGAAAGCATAAAGGAATACACTCATAGCCCCAACATCAAGAGCGTGAGTTGCAATAAAAAATAGATGTGAAATAATACGGTTAAGTTCAAGCAACATTGTTCTAATTACTTGCGCTCTTCGTGGTACCTCTAATCCTATTAATCTCTCAACAGAGAGTGCATAAGCATAATTATTAGCAGTTGAAGCGATATAATCTAATCTATCAGTAGTTGGCAAAAACTCATTATATGTCATATTTTCTGCCATTTTTTCTATACCACGATGAAGATAACCTATATCAGGTAGTGCTTTGACCACCTCTTCTCCATCTAGTTCTAATACTAATCTCAACTGTCCATGAGCAGATGGGTGCTGAGGACCAAAGTTGATTACCATTGTATTATCATCTCTCTCAAAGTTGAGATTTTCAAAAAATGGACTTAATTTATTGGTTACTTGCATATTCTCTCCTATCTTCGCTCATCTAGTTGTTCTGTCCCAGTAGTATAATCTACTAACACAGTTTGGCTATATTCAATTGGAGTTTTAGACTCACCTTTAGATATATCAGCATCAAAATCAACTTCATATCCTACTCTTGAAAATCTCTTAGTATCATATCTATCAATTCTTGAAGCATCACGATTTTCTGGTCCAATTACATCTCTGTACTCTTTTCCAAATATCTTATCAACCTCATACCATGATGCAAACTCATCACCTTGAAGAGGATAAGTCTTAAGTAGAGGATGTCCCTCCCAATCATCAGGCATAATAATTCTTTTGTGAAATGGATGATTATTTATCTTAATTCCAAACATATCATACATCTCTCGTTCTGCAAAGTTAGCACTTTTAAATAGAGGAACTGTTGTTTCAATAGCTTCACCATCAGGTATTCTACATACAACTCTAACTCTAAGTGCATCATCAAGATTTAACATTTGATAAAAAATCTCAAACTCTCCATCTTGTGCTAGATAATCAACAGCACTAAGTTCTGTACATACTTTATATCCACACTCATCTTTTAGAGTCTCTAGTGTAGAGTAGTTATCTTGATGCTTGATTGTTACAATTAGTTGTCCAAGTGAAATATAAGCACAAAGCACTCTATCACCCAAAGCATCTACTACACTAGCAAAATGCGAACCCTCTTCTACATCAGATTGTGGGACTCTTGGTGCTACCCAAAATCTATCAGTATAGTATGATTTTTTTTGTACATTATCTTTTGGTACATATTTTCTCATTATATTAACCTCAAGTCTTGTTTTTTATTATTATTCATATTTGCTGATTCACTTCTAATTTTCTTTTGAAGCATCATCAAAGCATATTGAAGTGTCTCTGGTCTTGGCGCACAACCTGGAAGATAAATATCAACAGGGACTATTCTATCTACACCTTGAACCGTAGCATAAGTATTAAACATACCACCAGTATTTGCACAACTACCCATTGAAATTACCCATTTAGGTTCAGTCATTTGGTCATATAATCTTCTTGCAAATTCAGAGTGCTTTTTAGAAAGAGTACCAGCTAATATCATTACATCAGACTGTCTTGGAGATGCTCTAAAGATTGTCCCCATTCTATCAAAATCGTATCTACTACCACCAGATGCCATCATCTCAATGGCACAACAAGCTAAACCATAAGTCAAAGGCCAAAGTGAATTTGAACGCCCCCAGTTTAATAGTTTATCTACTGAAGTTAACGCTATTGGTAAACCTGCGTTAGAGGCGAAATCTACTTTATGCTGTGCCATTCAAGTGCTCCTTTTTTCCATGCATATATAAATCCTATTGCTAAAAGTAGTACAAATAGAACCATCTCAACAAAACCAAACCAACCCAATAACTTAAAGTCTATTGCCCATGGAAACATAAAGATAATCTCTACATCAAACAATATAAATAGAAGTGCTATCAGATAAAACTGAACCGATATAGTGTTAGGTTGTTTTGTAACCTCTGGCCCACACTCATATATAGTTAGCTTCAATTTTTCAGTATCAAGTTTTGCCAACTTTCTACTGACTAATCGTGCCAAAAATAGAGTTGCAGGAAATGCAACAGCTGTAAGTGCAAAAAGTACAAAAACACCAAAATATGGATGATCCGTAACAATATGAGTCATCATTCGCCCCTTTTAAATGAGAATATTCTCAAAATAATTTGTTCTTATCATATCAAAATTAATGTTAAAGAATTGTGAGTAGAATTTGATTAAGAAATAAGTTTGAGATTTGTAACTATGTGAAACAGATTTTAATCTAAAAAATAGTATTCTTACACTATAAATAATATAAGAGGTAATTATAATGTTAGATAAAATAGATTTAAAAGATATAGAAAAGATTGCACTTAAAGCAGGACAAGAGGTGATAGAGATATATAATAAGGACTTTAAAGTAGAGTATAAAGATGATAAATCTCCTCTAACAATAGCTGACCTTAAAGCCAATGATATTATATGTCAAAGCCTAATTTCTCTATATCCAAATATTCCAATCCTATCTGAAGAGAACAAAAAAATAGAGTATAATGATAGAAAAGATTGGGAATATTACTGGTGTATAGACCCAATAGATGGAACAAAAGAGTTTATCAAAAAAAATGGTGATTTTACAATAAACATAGCTTTAATTTATAAAAATAGTCCTATTTTAGGTGTAGTTTATGCCCCTGTTTTAAAAGATATGTATAGTGCCAAAAAAGATAATGGTGCTTTTAAAAATGGAGTGAAATTACCAATAAAAAGAGATGATAATAAACTTGTAGTAGTAGCAAGTAAATCCCATCTTTCACCTGAAACAGAAGAGTATATTAACAGTTTAGAGTTAAATGGAAGAGAACTGATAAAAATCTCAAAAGGCTCATCTCTAAAATTATGTATGGTAGCAGAGGGAGTAGCCGATATTTATCCAAGACTAGCCCCCACAATGGAGTGGGATACAACTGCTGCTGATGCTATTGTAAGAGAGGCAGGGAAGATGTGTTATGATTTTGAATTAGATACTCCAATGGTGTATAATAAAGAGAATTTATTAAATCCGTGGTTTGTTGTGAGATAGGTAAATTTTATATAATATTTAAAGATATTCTGTGTGGACATCCCTAGTAAATTATTATCTTATTTCTAAAATTTAATATTAAAATTGTTTTAGAAAGTTATAAAAGTGGAAATTTAATACACGGTACTTAAATTGAGAGAAGAGGATTAGACTATCTTCTCCCACTCAAATTTGCAGATATTTCTATCTTTTTTAGAAAATTCTATACCAATGATAACTATCTCTTCTGCCTTGTTTAGATACTTTTCGTGATACTTTTTCTCTTTTATCTGCTCTAAAGCTTTGCCATTTCTATTCTTATTTTCTACTACTTTAAACTCAATAATATAGACTTGGCTCATATCAGGTGTGGCGATAGTTAAATCTATTCTTCCTAAATTAGTTGTATCTTCGGCTATAAACTCAATCCCTAAACCTGATAGGTAACTGTAAATGATGTTCGCATAGTAGCCCTCATAATGGTGCATATCATTTTTTGTATAACTATTATAAGGAAGAGTAGCAAAAACTTGATAGATGGCTTTTTCAAACTGTTTCATATCTTTAAATTCAATTGCATCAAATATAGGATTTTTTTGTAAAATATTATTGGTCAAAAGATAGCGATAAATTCGTTCATTAAGGGCAGTTCTTACTTCAAGATTGGGGTAACTTAACTTAAATATTCGTTGGTTAAATCGTGTTCTAACCTCTTGAATAGTCAAGTAACCTGTTTGAAATAATAGTGTTTCTATCTTAATATCATCTACATCAAAACTGCTTATATCAGTCTCACTCATATAGAGATTTTCTAAATTTGGTAGATAATACCTCTGCTCTTTTAAAAGTTGAATTAAAAAACTTGGGCTACCTGTCTCAAACCAATAGTGACTATAGATTTTTCCCTTAGAGAAAAAGAGTAAAATATCAAAAGGATTATAAACTCCCTCTCCCAAGAAGTTATAACCGTTATACCATTTTTTGAGTTCATCTAAATCAACACCATCTAATCGTTCATTAAATGACTCTTTTACATCATTATGTGTATAACCACAAATGGTAGCATATCCTTCATCTAAAGATATATCTTCTAAATTATTCAATCCACTAAATAGGCTTACTTTTGAGAACTTACTAACACCTGTTAACATAGCAAACTTTAAATATTGGTCACTCTCTTTAATCACAGAGTAGATATTTTTGAGTCTATCACGAACCTCTTTAGATAACTCTTTGTCTGTAATATTATCTAAAATAGGTTTGTCATACTCATCTACCAAAACAACAACTTTTTGATTGTATTTTTCATAAGCAGTACGAATGAGTTCGCTCAAACATTTTTTATGTTTACTATTATCTGTACAATCTAGTTTTAATCTTCTCTCATTGTTCTCTATAAGCTCTTGAATAGTATCATCAATATCAGTAATACTTTTCACTACCCCTGCACCAAAACTGATTTTAATCACTGGATAAGTGGTTTTCCAATCCCACTTATTATAAATATAAAGTCCCTCAAATAATTCTTTTTTACCCTCAAATATATCTTTTAGGGTATCTAAAAAGAGAGACTTTCCAAAACGGCGAGGGCGAGAAAGAAAAAAATATCCCCCCTCTTTAGTTATAAGATTATATGCCAAATCTGTTTTATCTATATATATATAATTCTCTTTTTTATCTCTTATTTTTTGGAATGTTTGGATTCCTATTGGTAGGTTTTTCATATTATTTTCTTTTATTTAAATTTCTTTTATTTTCAGTTAATATTTTTTCAAATGCGTCTATAATGTTGATATTGGTTATTTTCTTTTTCTTTAAAATATTAATCTCTTTTTTATAAGAAAACGCATTATAAAAATGTCTTAAAAATCTCTCTTGTTTTTTTGCATCATTCACATAAGTTACCAATTTATTCCATATATCTATGGAACTTTCTATAGACTTATCATCTAATTTTGAAAAAATAATATTTTTAATTAAATCCATTGGAGTTAACTCTTGTCCTCTATTATTTAAGGTTTCAAACAACCTATTTGCTGAGTTATAATCAGATACTCTTGATTAAATACGCCATATTCGCAAGAATAAGGTCATGTATAAGGTTCAAGCTACCTTATTATTTTTTGTTTAAAAAAGTTTAATTAACTACTACATAAGCTTGGATATCGCTTGTATAGTATATAAAAACTCATATGTAAAATATTATTTAAACATTAATATTTTATAACTTTATATATTTTATTTTGTTTAAAACATATAATCCAATAGTAAAATAAGCTATTTAAACTATAGAATATTGCTTATATTGCTTTAAATTCCAACTGATATTTCAATTAAAACAGTTAGTTATATTTAATTTTTCATAAAAATTCATTAATTCATTAAGTTTAAAAGATTGAAATCGTTTATAAAAATATTCATATGATTTATTAATATTTGACTCTTGTTCAAGTTTCTTATCTTGACTTTTATTTTGCAATAAACCAACTTCTTGAAGTAAAGCTATATAATTTTGATAGTCATTCTTTTGATGAGAGGGATGGAGTCGAGGAATTTCTTCTTCAATAACAACAAAATCACTGATATAAGTACACATTCTATAAAATTTGTTCTTTATTTCATTTGGAATATTTTCCATTTCACTAGTAATTTTAGAAAGAGCAATTAAAGCTAAAGAAATAGTTGTTAATCTTTGTTGACCATCTACCACATCAATATAGTCAGAATCTTTATCATTAATAGTAATAATAGAACCTAAAAAATGACTTTCTCCATTTACTGTTTCAGAGTCTTGTATATCATTTATAAAAAACTCCCAATTTTTTTTATCCCACACATATTCTCTCTGATATGGTGGTATCTTATATACAGTTGTCTTATCAGTAGCATTTTATTTATTTTTTTGTTATTAGCTTCCATTCTCTATTTCCATTTTTTAATTGAATTTTATTTTTTCAATATTATATCAAGATTTTTAATAGATAAAGGTATCCTTGAATTGTTTGTTTTTGATTATTTTAACTTTATGGTCTAGTGCCAAAAGAGTATATCATGATAACAAAAGGTGGAGTAGCAGAAGAGTTTTTTATAAACTCAATCGCACCAATTTAAGTACCGTGTATTGAATTTCCACTTTTTGAAACTGATGCTTTAGCTTCAGTAGGTATTTAGTGAGGCTGAAGCTATCACTTTCAAAGAGCAATAATCCTTAATTCACTTTAAGTTCACATAGATTAGCTATTATTTTGAAATATCTAAAATAGTAGGAGTAATCTAATGAAACAAATTTTATATCTATTTGTATTTAGTGGATTTTTATTTGGTAGTTCGCTAGGTGAGTTGGTTCATTATGGATTGACTCATAGTACTATTATCAAAAAGAGTGAAAATCAGATAGAGTTATCAAATCTTGCTCATCAAAATAGCAAAATAGTCCAATATGGAGATTTAAATCTTGTGGGTAGTTATACCCGTTATAATAGCCCACGAACATTAGCACCACTTACTCCATCTTCTATTGCTAGTGGTTCGCCAATTACAACAAGCGAGAATATTTTTAGTTCAGGGGTTAGTTATAGTGTAGCTCTTTTTACTGGATTTGCTCAGACAAGAGAGATGGAGATTAACCATATATCCAAAAATATCTCATATATCAAATCTCAACTTACCAAAGAGCAGTTAGTATATAATATTCGCTCCTTATATCTATCAATTTTAGCCCAACAAGAGATATTAAAAGCTCAAAAAAATCATACAAATGCTCTTAGAAAATTGACCAAACAGATAAAATTAGAGGTAAAACTTGGTAAAAAAGCCCAAATAGACCTACTTAAAGTCAAATCAGACCTACAATCATCTCAAACTTATCAAGAGATAATATCATCAAATATAGAGATAACCAAATCAAGCTTATCAGCACTTGTAGGCAAAAGAGTAACAAGATTAAAACCGATTAAAATTAGAGTCAAAAAGCCTAGATACTCAATAGATAGACTATATAAAAAAATTGCAAACTTATCTAAGATAAAAATAGAGAATATGCAACTTCAAAAAGCTAATAAATCTATTGATAAAGCCCACTCATCTAAACTACCACAACTTCATCTAAACTCATATATTGGCAAAAACTATGCACAAGATTTGATTAGTGATGATTGGGAAGATGAGACTATATGGCAAGTTGAATTAAATGTAAAATATAATTTAATAGACTTTGGCAAAAGCTCAATAGCCTCTCAAAAAGCAAAAATTGCTAAAATGAATGCTATATATCAAAAAGAACAGACTATATTAGATATTAAAAAATCTCTTAATGAGGCTATAGAGAAAATTAAACAGAGTTATACTCAATATTTAGGAAATAGCTCACAACTAAAGCTAATTAGCAAAAGCCAAAAAATAGAGGAGATAAGGTATCAAAATGGAGTGGCAACTCTAAATGATTTGCTATTTATCAAAGCCCAAAAATCATTAGCAAGAGCCAAAGTAATTGAGAGTAGATATAACTATAAAAAAAGTATATATTATTTAGATTATATACTAGAAAGAGGAGTAAAATAGTGAAAAAGAGGATAATATTAATAGTAGGTATAGTAGTATTAATTATTTTAGCCAAAGGATTAGTAACTCAAAGAAAAAATGAGATAAAAGATGAACCAATACCTCAAAAAAAGAGTATAACAGTATCATTAACACAAGCTAAAGAGGGCATAATGAGAGAGACATCATCATATCTAGCAGTAGTTAATTCTGATAAAAGCATCAAAATAGCCACCAAAATGGCAGGATATATTGAACATATATTTGTAGAAGAGTCTCAAAAAGTAAAAAAAGGCGAACTATTAGCCAATATTGACCAAAGCGATATAAACTCAAATATCTCTCTACTAAAAACCACTCTAAAGCAACAGCAAAATGATTTGGCTCTATCTAAAGATATTTATAATAGAAATAGAAAATTATATAAAGTAGGTGGATTAGCCAAAGAGCAACTAGATACATCAAAAGTAATAATGCAGGGTAAAATATCTCTAATAGAAACCACCAAAGAGAAAATATCTCAACTAAAAGAGCAAAAAAACTACCTACAAATCAAAGCCCCATTTGATGGAGTAGTAGATAATATCATAATGAACCAAGGAGATTTAGCCGTAGCAGGTAAGCCTATTTTAAGTATGAGCAGTGGAGATAAAAAACTAATATTCTCTTTTGTATCAAGAGAAAAAAGTATCCAAGAAAATCAAAAAGTATATAGCAGTGGCAAAGAGATAGGTAAAATTGATAAAATATTAACTATTGCTAAAAATGGACTAATTCAAGCCGAGATTAGATTAAAAGGTAATATTGATTTACCAATAGGGACTACTTTAAATATAGATGTATTAATCAAAAATCAAAGAGGTTGTATAGTCTCAAATGATACGATATTACATAAAACTAATGCTAATTATCTAATGGTTTATAAAGACTCTAAGTTTAGAGCATTTAAAGTAGAGACTTTAATGAGCCAAAAAAATCAGAGTTTAATTGCTCCTTGTACAAAAGAGAAGATAGCACAAGGGAGTGAAGTTTTATTGGCTAAGTTGCCTATTTATGGGGAGGTGGAGATTAGAAAATAATCTCTACTATTTTGAATAAGAAATATCTATATTATTTCTCATAGTTGTTGGTACTTTTGTTGGTTTATAAAAGCTACCTCTCTTTTCAACATTGTCAATACAAGATTTTGCTATATAATTCACACCTAATTCATACTAAAATGTTATTCTACCCAAAAAGTAGGATAACAATATGCCCAAAACCAATCAAGAACTATCTCTAATAGAAAAAATCCTAAAAAAGCCCCATTTTATCATCTCAATTCTAGCTATCTTTATAGTAGCAGGTATTATGGGTTATGGTAAAATTCATAGAAATCTATTTCCAAACTCTAACTATCCTGAGGTTGCAGTGGTTATAGTAGAGGGTGGGGCTAGTGCTAAGAGTATGGCATCTAATATTGCTGTCCCAGTAGAAGAGGAGCTTTATACACTTGATAATATTCGTCGTGCTTACTCTAGTACGATTGATGAAGTTACTGTAATTCATGCAGAGTTTGATTATATCAAAGATATAGATACGGCCGTTAATGATGTAACTAATGCTATATCTAAAATTCGTTCAAAGCTTCCAACAGATATTAAAGAACCTCAAATTATCAAGATAACATCTGCTACTCCACCAGTGAGTGTAATTGCTATGAGTCCAAAAGATGACTCTATTAGCCTAGAGGATATTCGTGATTTAGCATCAACTGATATTAAACATAAGCTTATCAAAGCACAAGGGGTGGCAAATGTAGAGATATTTGGTGGATATGATAAAGAGTTGCAAATTATTATTGATAAAGATAAGCTTGATAGATATAATCTAACTATTGGGCAAGTTATTGCTACTTTAAAACAAAATAACAAAGAGTATGCCATAGGTTTTGTAACCAACTCTCAAACATCATATCTACTTAAATCTGGTGGGCAAAAAGAGCAGATAAGTAAGATAAAAAATATGCCTCTTACACCAAGTATCAAGCTTAGTGATGTGGCAAAGGTCTATTTTGGACATTATCAAAATCGTTCTGCATATTATGGAAACGGCAAAAAAGCAATAGCCTTATCAATCCAAAGAACACAAAGTGCTGATGTAATTCAAACTATTAAATATGCTGGGCTTGAGATAGAAAAATTTAAAAAAGAATATCCAAATATCAATTTTGAACTTACAGATACGCAAGAAGATACAATTCTACAAAGTACCAAAAATATGTTTGAATCATTAAGAGATGCAATTATAATGTCCACTATAATTGTATTTCTATTTTTAGCCTCATTTCGCCAAATTTTAATTGTGCTTTTTACTATTCCTATGGTTTATGCTTCTACTATTGCTTTGATGTGGTTGATTGGAATTGAGTTTAATGTTGTTACTCTTACGGCTATTATCTTGGCTCTTGGGTTGTTACTTGATGATACTGTTGTGGTGATGGAGAATATTGAAAGGCACTACTCTAAATTGGGTAAAGATATTCATAACTCTGTCTTTGATGGTACAAGAGAGATTATGTTTGCCGATTTGAGTGGAACGATTACCACCATGATAGCCCTCGCCCCAATGCTCTTTGTGGGTGGCTATCCACAGACGGTTTTTGGTCCATTAATTGCTACACTTCTTTTGGCATTAGTAGCTTCGTATTTTATATCTATTACAGCAGTACCACTATTATCAATCTTCTTTTTAAGTATCAAAAACCCAACTCTACTTAAAATTGAAGATAGATTTAATTATATAATTTCTAAAATAAATGATAGCATTCAAGCCTTTTTTGCCTCAATTGTAAGAAGTACAACAGAGTTTAAATCAGTGGCTATTGGATTAGTAGTTGCATTGATTATGCTATTTGTTATATCTGTCAAACTTGTAATGCCAACAGTCGGTCAAGAGCTAATGCCCCCAATGGATACAGGAGCAATCGCTATTAAAATCACAACAGATGCCAACCTACCAATAGAAAAAACCCAAGAGGTTATGGAAAAAATCAATAAGCTTATGTATGCCAAAGGTGGAGAGAAGTTATTAAGAGTATCAGGTTCAATCGGAAGTGAAGCAGGAGTTATGAGTGTGGGTAGTGGAAGTGGGATTGACCATATTTTGATTATGGCAACATATATCAATAGACACGAACGAGAAGAGAGTATATGGGATATATCAAACTATCTAAGAGAAGAGATAGCTAAAATTCCTTATGTCAAACAGCTAGATGTTGCCCCAAGTGGCTCAACGGCTATGGCAAGTATTAGAGCATCTCTCAATACAATGTTAAGCTCATCAGATTATAAACTCCTTCAAAAAGAGGGAGTAAAAGTAGAAGAGGCGATGAACCAAACCAAAGGAATAGTTTCAGTTCTTAAAACTTGGGATATGGATAAAGTAGTTTATAACCTTGATATTGATGAACAACAAGCAATGGAGTATGGACTTAATCGTTCTGATATAACCTCTCAAATCCAAATAATGCTAAGAGGAGTCCTAGTAGCCACATTCCCAAAAGCCAACTCCATAGATTATACTGTAAGAGTATGGTTGCCTCAAAATCAAATAGATGATTTTAGCACCATCTTAAACACTCTAATTGTAACACCAAAAGGCAAAATCCCATTAAGCAAAGTAGCAAAATTAAATATAAATAGAGAACCAAGCACCATCACAAGAGATGGATTAGATTATACTTTAGAGATTTACGGAAACCGAGAAAAAGGTGCAATATCACACATTATGGCAAACCTAGAAGAACAACTAGATAAAATAACTATCAACTCAAATGTAGAGATAGAACAAATTGGAGAACAAAAACAGTTCAAAGCATCAGCATCAAGAATGATAGGAGCAATTAGCACAGCCATTTTCTTGATTTTATTTACACTTATTGGGATGTTTCATAGCATTAAAATATCACTTATGATACTATTTTCAATCCCACTTACAATTATTGGGGCATCTTGGACAATGTTAGCAATAGGTTATCATGTATCAATGCCAGCGATGATGGGCTTTATGCTACTATCAGGTATTATTGTAAATAATGCTATTTTACTAATTCACTTTGCACTAGAACAAATAAAAGAGGGAATGAATAAACGAGATGCCATGCTAGAATCTATCAAAATACGAACACGACCTGTATTAATGACTGCATTTGCTGTAAGTGTGGGAATGTTGCCTGTGGCACAAGGAAGTGCGATTGGATTAGAGAGACTTGCACCACTTGGGGCTGTGGCTATTGGTGGGTTGGTTGTTGGGACTTTGATGACGCTGATTTTTATTCCTATTGGGTTTGTTTGGTTGGTGGATGAAGAGACGGTAGTTTAGGCTTCTTCTATACCAACTCAATCCCATCTAAATAGATAAAATCTTTTCTATTTAGGCTCATAAGTTTCATATCATAAACCAAAATGGTAGAAGCGATAATTGCATCCATCATTTTTATATTGTGTGATAGATTATACCCTTTGACCAATAAACTTCTCTTGGTTAGAGTGAAATCGTATCTCAAAAATATCTTGCATTTCAGGGCTATTTATTTGTAGTTGTATCACGGTATGCTCCTTTTATCATTTATTTAAAGTATATCAGAAAGTTGTTGAAAGTGTGATGGAGGGTTATTTCCTATCTCTACTATTGGCTTCTTCTCTGTTGAATTTGAAAGCTTTTGTTTTGGATTTTTAATAGATACCTAAATAGATAAATCACTATTAAATATAAATAATGTTAAAATTTGACCTAATAAACAAAATAGGGAGTTTTATTGAATATTTTACTTATAAATAAGAGTATAGTTATATCAAGATTAGTTACTATTTGTATTAAAGATATTAATGCTTCATTAGATGAGATAGATGATATTTCTAATCTAAGAAGAGATAATTATGATATTATCATAATTGACCAACAGATACACTCTAATGAACTAGAAAACTCTATTAATCAGATGATGTATAAATCTAAAATTATTTTATATAATGAGTTAGAAGATACTTTAGATGATTATGATATTAAAATAAAAAAACCTTTTTTACCTCAAAAGCTTATAGATATACTAAGTGGCTTAAATGGGCTTAAAAATAAAAATGATATTAAAGAAAAAATAGATAACTCTTTGATAGAAGAGATTATCAAAATGCCATCACAAAAGATTAAAGATATTTTAGCTGGGGCTGAAGTAACTATTAAAATAAAATTTCCAAAGGGGTCTAAATGAGAGGGGCAATATTAGTATTATCAGGACCTAGTGGGGCTGGTAAAAGCACTATAATTTCAGCTTCAAGTGAGGCTATTGGTAGTTATTATTTCTCTATCTCTACTACTACAAGGAAGCCTAGAGAGGGTGAGGTAGATGGAGTTGATTATCATTTTGTTTCCAAAGAACAATTTGAAGAGGATATAAAATCTGGTAACTTTTTGGAGTATGCAACCGTTCATAATAACTATTATGGTACATCTTTATTACCTGTTAGAAATGCCTTAGATGAGAATAAATTGGTGATTTTTGATATTGATATTCAAGGTCATAGATTAGTAAGGGCAAAACTTGGAGATATTATAACATCAGCATTTATAACTCCCCCTACCCTAAGAGAATTAGAGACTAGACTTCGTTCAAGAAGTAGTGATAAAGAGGATATTATTACCCAAAGAGTAGAGAATGCCAAAGATGAGATAAAGGCCATTGGTGAGTATGATTTTATGATAATTAATGATGATATAGAAAAAGCATCAAAAGAGTTTACGCTAGTTGCTAATAGTGCAAGACTCAAACACTCTCAAATAGATTTAAATAGCTTTATAGATGAGTGGTTAGTAGGATAGATGGTATCAATTAATATAGATGGTATAGATTATAGTGTAGAAAAAAACTCTCTTCTTATTGATACTATGATAGATAATGGGTTAGATATTTCATATTTTTGTTATCATAAATCTCTTGGTTGTGAGGGTAGTTGTAGAATGTGTATGGTAGAGATTGAGGGGGCAAAAAGACCTCAAATCGCTTGTGATACACTTATCAAAGATGGAATGAGAGTATCAACTAAAAGTGATAAAATCAAAGCAACACGCAAAGAGATACTAGAACTAGAACTAATAAACCACCCAATAGATTGCCCAACTTGTGATAAAGCAGGAGAGTGTAAATTACAAGATAGCTATATGGATAATGGATTATATGATAACTATATAGATAAAACTCAAAAAGCACCCAAAAAACCAAATATAGATTTTGGTGGAGGGGTACTCTATAATCCAAATAGATGTGTATTATGTACAAGATGTGTCAGATTTACAAGAGATATTACTAAAAGTAGCGAACTTGGAGTATTAAAACGAGCTAATAAATCATATATATCTACCATAGATGGATTAAATAATAACTCTTATGCCAAAAATATTGTATCTCTTTGTCCTGTGGGGGCATTGAGTGATAAAGACTTTAGATTCAAACAAAGAGTTTGGTTTCTTAAATCCACCCCATCATTTTGTATAGGTTGTGCTAAGGTATGTAGTATATATATTGACCATAATAGAGAAAAAAACAAAACTGATAAAATATATAGATTTCGCCCACGAGAAAACAGAGAGATAAATGAGTATTTTATATGTGATTATGGAAGAGACTCTTTTAATAATTTCCAATCTAATTTAACTACTAATATGATTGAACCACAAACTATAATAAGCACCATAAAAGAAAAAATCAAAACATCAAAAAATATAGTGGTAATGGTAGATGCAAATTTATATAATGAAGATATTGAAAAAATTTATAAATTCTCAAATACAATAAGTGCCAAACTAATATCACCATTAGAACCATATTATGATAAGACTTTTGGCGATAAGTGGTTAAAGAATAGTTATAAGTGTGCTAATATATTTACAATAAAAGAGTATAATATTGCTCAAAAAGTAGATATAGATGATATAGATTTACTAATAAATTTCAACCACCTTACTCCATTAGAGGCTAAATATAGAGTATCATTTCAAACTCATAATGATAATAGAGTATCTAATCTAAAAGTGCCGATTAAAGTATATACTCAATATAGTGGGTCTATTACAAATATTGATGGGGTAACTCAAACAACTCAAAAAGTGGTTGATAGTGATATTTATAGTGTAAGTGAGTGGGTGGAGAGAATTCTTGAAGAGATATTTGCAAAATAAAAGATGATTATAGGAATAAAATGAAAATATTAACAATTTTAGGAGCAAGACCACAGTTTATAAAAGCTGGAAGTGTTAGTCGCCAAATATCAAAACATCAAGATATAGAGGAAATCATAGTCCATACAGGACAACATTATGATGCTAATATGAGTGATATATTTTTTGATGAGATGAAGATACCAAAACCTAATTATTTTTTGGGGATTGGTGGAAAATCTCATGGGGCTATGACTGGGCAGATGATAGAAAAAATTGAAGAGGTCGCAGTACAAGAAAAACCTGATTGGATTATGGTATATGGAGATACAAATTCAACTTTAGCAGGGGCAATAGTTGCTTCTAAACTTCATGTAAAATTGGCTCATATTGAAGCAGGACTTAGAAGCTTTAATATGCAAATGCCTGAAGAGGTCAATAGAATTTTAACTGATAGAGTCAGTAGTATTCTATTTTGTCCCACAGATACAGCAGTCAAAAATCTTCAAAATGAAGGATTTGATAATTTTGATATAGAGATAATCCAAAGTGGAGATGTAATGCAAGATGGTGCTATATTTTATAAATCTTTAGCATCAAAACCAAATATAGATATAGAAGATAATTATATATTATGTACTATCCATAGAGCAGAAAATACAGATAATGAAGATAGAATTAGAGATATATTTAAAGCACTTAATAAAATATCTTATGATAAAAAAATCATTTTACCACTACACCCAAGAACAAAAAAGATAATTGATAGTTTAAAATTAGATACTACAAATTTAACAATTATAGAACCTGTTGGTTATTTAGAGATGGTATGGTTGATTGATAATTGTAGTTTAGTAATGACTGATAGTGGTGGTCTTCAAAAAGAGGCATATTTCTTTAAAAAGCAGTCTATTACTTTGAGAGATGAGACTGAATGGGTAGAGCTTGTAGAGAATGGATTTAATACTTTAGTGGGTGCTAATAGCGATAAAATTATAGAGAGCTATCAAAATCATTCAAAGTTTAAAACTCAAAACTCACAATTAAATCTATATGGAGATGGAGAGGCAAGTAAAAAAATTATAGAGGCACTTTTAAATTATGAGTAAAAATATTTGGATAATTAATGAGTACGCAGGTAGTCCATATCATGGTATGGAGTTTCGCCACTACTATATAGGCAAAGAGTTAGTTAAACTTGATAATAGTGTAACTATTATTAGTTCTTCTTATTCACATCTATTCAAAAATTTACCAAAGAAGAGAAGAGAAAATATTGATGGAGTTGATTATTTATGGTTAAAAACTCTAAACTATGGAAATTCACATAGTAAAAAAAGAGTATTTAAATGGTTTATATTCTCTTTTAAAATTTTATCTTTACCATTTAGAGTCAAAAAACCTGATGTAATTATAGTATCTCCAATGGCACCTTTTCCCATTTTACCAGCTTGGATACTATCTAAAATATATAAAGCTAAATTAATTTATGAAGTCAAAGATATATGGCCTTTATCTATAATTGAACTTGGTGGATACTCTCCTAAACACCCTTTTATTAGATTTATGAGTTTGTTTGAGAGATTTGCTCTTAAAAAGTCTAATATAATTGTATCAAATCTACAAAATTATGGAGAACATATAAAAAATGATATTGGATTAGATAGAGATTTTGAGTGGATTAGTAACGGTGTAGATTTAGATGAATTAGCAGATATTAAGCCTCTATCAAAGAGTATTATAGATAAAATACCAAAAGATAAATTTATTATTGGTTATACTGGTACAGTAGGGGTAGCAAATGCTTTAGATTCTTTTTTGGAAGCATCTATTTTACTCAAAGATTATAATGATATTCTGTTTGTAATAGTAGGAGATGGACAAGAGAAAGATAAGTTAATAGATAAATATAGTAGTGATAATATTCTATTTATTGAAGCTATTGATAAAAAGGAGGTTCAAAGTATGTTAAATCTTTTTGATATTTGCTATATTGGATTAAAAAAAGAGAACCTATTTAAATATGGGGTATCTCCAAATAAACTATTTGATTATATGTATAGTGCTAAACCTATTTTATATGCTATTAATTCAGGAAACAGTAGTATAGTTAAAGTAGCAAAATGTGGTGTAGAGGCTGAATCTGAAGATAGTATGGATATTAGTATAGCGATTTTAAAACTCTATAATAATAAAAATAGAGAAGAGTTAGGTCTAAATGGCAAAGAGTATGTATTAAATCATTTTACATATCAGAAATTGGCATATAGATTTAATAATTTAATTAATAAGGATAAAGATTAGATGGAATTTTTAAAGATTAAAGAGGAGAAAATTGATAATAGAACTCTTTTGGGATTAATTCTTTTAGCATATATATTTAGTATTGCTATTAGAATGATATGGGTTTATCAATTTAGTGGTTTAGATAGTTTTCATTGGAATAATCAACTAATGATAAATACAAATGATGGATACTATTTCGCATCGGCTGTAAAATCTCTATTTGATATAGGTGCTTATGAAAATAATCCAATGATACCTAAAGCATTTGATAGTTATCCAGCTGTTATATATGTAACTTACTTTTTTGCTAAAATATTACCATTTTCATTAGATACAGTTGTTTTATATGCACCCGCATTTATATCAGGTTTAATAGTAATTCCAATTATTTTATTAATGAGACTATTTGGCTATCCTATATTAGGATTTTTCTCAGCACTAATAGCCTCTATTACTTGGTCATACTATAATAGGACTATGGTTGGATATTATGATAGTGATATGTTTGCTCTTATTTTACCATTTTTTACTTTAGTACCATTAATTGGATTTATTGTAAAAAAAGATATTAAATATATTGTATATTCATCTATGATTATATTGTTATATCCTCTATTTTATCCACAAGGAATGAGTGTTATATATCCTATATTTATAATGTTTATTCTATATAGTGCTATTTTTAATAGAGATGAGATAATATTCTATCAGGCCATTAGTATATTAGCTATATCACTTTTAAAAATATCTATACCAATTCAATTTTTATTAATTTTAGCAACTATATATCTATTTAATAATAAAAAGATAGATAAAAAACAAATTCTAATATTAACTGGATTTTTAATATTTATATTTTTAAT
>JAMOOX010000094.1 GCA_027065045.1 Campylobacteraceae bacterium
ATAACCGTCAAAGATTACATTCATACAATGACTATATGTCACCTGTTGAGTTTGAAGAAGCAATGTTACAAAATGAAATAGTAGCTTAGGAAATTAAAATATGTCCTATAAAGTGTTGACAGATCATACCGGTACAACCAAGAAGATAAGAGAGGTGCAAAAGCTAACAGATTTACCAGTAGTGAAACTTCCAACACTTCAAGA
This sequence comes from Campylobacteraceae bacterium, assembly GCA_027065045.1. Lineage (GTDB taxonomy): Bacteria > Campylobacterota > Campylobacteria > Campylobacterales > Sulfurovaceae > FS08-3. The sequence goes on from JAMOOX010000094.1 coordinate 205, forward strand.
AGTAAAAGAAAAACTCAATACCGCAGAGCTTACAGATGTACAAAGAGCAAAGCTTACTGATGTATATATAGAACAGTATATAAAAGAGTTTAACCCAAGTTATGAGCAACTTAACAGCTTATGGAATGATATTACAAACGGTGGCTTTATAGATATAGAATATAGAGAGGTCTTTAATGCAACTATTGAAGATTTTAGCGATAATCAAAAGAGCTTTTTACTCTATGTGTTTATGAATAGTTTTAGCAATGCTGAACTAATAGCAGATAGTATCTTAGATGAGATAAGTATTTAAATGGTAGGTTTAAAAGCACCCTTAATCATATTTATAAAAAGTGTGATAGTAAATAGGGGTGCAAATACATATATAGAGTATATAGCCGCTTGCTCACTTATAAAACTAGCTATTACAGCTATTAATATTAATAAGGCTATTAAACTAATAAGTAACACTAAGTTAGATAAAAAGTACTTCATAGTTAATCTTCTATATAAGGTCTTAGAGTATCAACAATAACATCAAGGTTTTTAGCTTTAATATAGTTCTCTAACCAAGATTGAACCCAGTAAGGTATGTGTTGAGTAGAACCCCAACCGTTTACGGTACTATAAGATATATCTAGCTTACTTGCAAAATCTTTTTTTGATAATCCGGCTTTTTCTAATAGCACTTTAAAATAATCTCTATCCAAAACAACACCTATATAGTTAAAATAATACACTATTTTATCAAAACATATCAAAATCAATACTTATTAAGACTATATATAGCTAAATTAATATATTATATATTGATTGAATATTAAAAAACATATAAAGGAAGTTATTATGCAAGGATTAAAAGAGAAAATCACATTATCAGATGTACAAATCAAAAAAGATATAAATACTGAGATAGATGATGTCTGCAAAGCTTTAGGAATTTCTAAAAGTCTATTTGTTCAAACGATTTTAGAGAATGAAGTGAAAGAGTATGCAAAAATATTAAAAAGATAAATACTAATAAATATATCAATATAGACTTATTTATATTAATTTCAATACAAAATGAACACCCAAGTGGACACCTACTAAAACCTTAAATTAAAAAAACACCTCTCCAAAGCCTTAATATAGGGCTTTACTTCAAACACTCAAAAAGTAGAGCTTTCCGTTATAAACCGAATGTTCTAGTTTTCTTAAACAAATAGCTTTAAAAACTTACTATTATTTAGCAATATTGGACTTCAATATAAAGGGTATATACAGATATTGAAAAGGATAATTATCATCTAAGGGTAGATATAGGGTAGATTTTTGTTTGATTGATAAAGCTTAAAGTAGAGGTTAAAGCCCTATTTATAGGAATACTAAGCCCGAAGGCTTAATATTATAGGCGTGATTCGTAACGTCTCATCATATAAAGACGTTTAAGCATTTTTTTACGAGAAGCAATTTTGAATTTCTTACGTTTTTCAGTCTCTGTTTCATGGAAACGGC
>JAMOOX010000095.1 GCA_027065045.1 Campylobacteraceae bacterium
TGATATTAATAATTTAGATTTAGATAATCTATATTTAAGTTCATTTTACAACTTAGAAAATAATGGATATAAACTTTTATATAAAAATGAAAATATTAAAATAGATAATAAAATCTTAAAAGGTCATACTAATAGTGTATATTCAGTAGCAATAAGTCCTGATGGTAAATATGCTTTATCTGGTAGTGGGGATAAAACAATAAGATATTGGGATTTAAAAACTGGAAAAACTTTGAAAATCCTAAAAGGGCATAATGATAGTGTAATTTCAGTAGCAATAAGCGATGATGGTAAATATGCTTTATCTGGTAGTTGGGATAAAACAATAAGATATTGGGATTTAAAGACTGGAAAAACCTTAAAAATCCTAAAAGGGCATAATGATTTTGTAAATTCAGTAGCAATAAGCGATGATGGTAAATATGCTTTATCTGGTAGTGATGATAAAACAATAAGATATTGGGATTTAAAGAATAGTGAAACTCTGAAAATCCTAAAAGGTCATATTAAGTGGGTAAGTTCAGTAGCCATAAGTCCTGATGGTAAATATGCTTTATCTGGTAGTAATGATGAAACTATAAGATATTGGGATTTAAAGACTGGAAAAACTTTGAAAATCCTAAAAGGGCATACTAGTGGTGTAAATTCAGTAGCAATAAGCGATGATGGTAAATATGCTTTATCTGGTAGTGGGGATAAAACTATAAGATATTGGGATTTAAAGACAGGAGAGACTATCAAGGTTTTAAAAGGTCATAATCATAGTGTAAGTTCAGTAGCCATAAGTCCTGATGGTAAATATGCTTTATCTGGTAGTGATGATAAAACTATAAGATATTGGGATTTAAAGAATAGTGAAACTTTGAAAATCCTAAAAGGTCATACTAAGTGGGTAAGTTCAGTAGCAATAAGCGATGATGGTAAATATGCTTTATCTGGTAGTGGGGATAATACTATAAGATATTGGAATATTGATATGGAAATAATGAACAAAGAGTGGTAAATGGAAACTAAAAGATTTAGAGTATAGAAATATAGACAACAATAAATAAATTGGAATAGGATTTGCTTATTCTAGATAAGCTCCTATTTTTCGTATCTATCTAATCCGTCATCCTCTTTATCCCATCTATTTTCATAATGTTTATATTTAGGGTCATTTTTTACATCATCTAAATCTTTTTTTACTATCTTATACATTTTAAATATATTTAATCCAGCAGCAGCTACTCCCCAAAATACTCCAAGCCAAAATAGCCAAGCATACCCAAATACATTTTCCATAACTTTACCAATACCAACTCCAAGTAATACAGCTACTACCATAGAGATACCAAGAGAGAGTTTATTTGCCCCCTCTACTATTGGTTTAAATTTTGGTTTTTCATTCATAATGATTTTACCACTTCTTCAAATGCTTCTATAGTTTTTTCTATATCTTGACTATGCATTGCTGTGCATATAAATCCAGTTTCGTAAGCACTTGGTGCGAAATAAAATCCTCTTTTAAGCATTTCACTATGGAATTTTGCATATCTTGCTTCATCACCGGCACATACATCATCAAAATTTTTAGGAAGTTTTGAATTAAAGAAAAATCCAAACATACTTCCTCTTACATTATATTGAAAATCAATTCCAGCTTCTTGTGCTATACTAGCAAATCCAGCCATTAAAGTT
>JAMOOX010000096.1 GCA_027065045.1 Campylobacteraceae bacterium
TATTTTTCATCTCTTCAATATCATCTTCTAGTGCCATACCACTTATACCTATAATAGTTGGTATCTTCTCTTTTTTATCTTGAGATATTTGTTTGATATACTTTAGTGCCTCTGAACCATTCATATTTTGCATATACTCATCTAAAAATATTATATCAATTGGTTTACTATTTTTGATAGAGTTTTGATATAGTTTAATTGCATCTATTCCATCTTTTCCTATTAATACATCTGCACCTAATTTTTCTAGTACAACTTTTAGATATTTCACACTAATATTATTATCATCAATAATAGCTACAACTTTTTTTACCTCATTAATATCAATAGTTTTTATAATCTGTGGTATATCTGTTAATATTTTATAAAACTTTTTAAATCTTATAGGTATAGATAATAGATGTATATTACTATATTTTTTATCAAGTGTTTGGGTTAGACTATTTTTATATGCTATTATCTTATAAGGTTTTGTAGAGTCAACAGATTTAATACTCTTGATACTACATATCAAAATATCTATATTATCAGGAACCATACAAGCATCTTGATATATCTCTATATTTTTCATACCTATACGCTCTAAATATCTACCTAAAGTATCTAGTGTATCTCCTAAATCATTTGAATATAAAATAGCTAATTTTTGATTTATTAATATATCAAAATCAAAATGCTTTCTATTTTTATCAATTTTATACTCTTTCTCACAATATAAAGAGAAGTAAAATTTTGCACCTTGATTTTTTTGGCTATCTAATTTCAATTCACTACCTAATAGTTCGATAAACTCTTTTGAAATATTTAACCCAAGCCCTGTCCCACCAAACTTCTCAGCTGTTGTTTCATCCTCTTGGATATAGGCTTTGAAAATATCATTATGTTTAGATTGTTCTATCCCAATTCCAGAATCTTCTACACTAAAATCTATTTTAGCATTCTCTTCATCATAAATTACATCTAAATTAATATAACCTCTCTCTGGTGTAAACTTAATAGAATTTCCTATTAAATTACTCAATACTTGTCTGATTTTTCGTTTATCACTATATATATGTTTTGGAAGTAGAGGGTCTATATAGGTATTAAATGTAATACTTTTCTCCTCCATTTTAGAGGCAAATAGAAGTACAATGGAATCCAACTCTTCAATAATAAGAAATTTAACTCTATCTACTCCTAGTTCTCCTGTTCCAGATTTTGCACTATCTAAAAGGTTATTTATAAGTTCTAACATACCATTACCACTACTAAGTATGCTATCAAGATAATCGAGATTCTCTTCTTGCATATCACTATTTTTTAGTAATTCTGAAAATCCTAAAATTGCATTAAGAGGTGTTCGTAGTTCATGTATCATTTGTGCAAAATATCGATCTTTATCTTTGAGTTTTTTCTCTAATATATTTTTATCATCTATCAACTCTTTTACTCTTGCTGAAACAAGTTTATCTACATCATTTGTAGTTAATTCTGATTTTTGTGAATTTTGATATGATTTAAACTCATTTAACACCAATAGAGAAAATAGTTCAAGTTTAGAAATATCCTCTTTTATAAATTGATGGAAATGGTCATTTGTGATAATAGATTGCATAATAGCTACTATGTTATCTTGATTATCCATAATAGGATACATAATTATATCTTTGACAGGGACATCTAGCATATTATCTATATTAGAGTTATATCTTTTATTACTTATTATATTATTTGCTAATATTGGTAGTTTAAATCTAATAGCCTCAGACATTAATCCTTTAACGCTTTTGAGTTCTAGTTCATATCCATAAGTATATGATATTAATTTATCATCTTTTACAAACCAAATAATAGATATACTAGATGAAGATATATCATCTAAAAGTTTCTCTAACTTTGCTACACCTTTATATATATCTTCTAAATGAGTGAACTCATTTAAAACCTCTTTAACACTGTTTTTTGATAAAAATTCCAAATTTCATAGCCTATATTGTTCTATATTCATTATATACTTTGACAAATCTATCAAAATTATCTAAAAATATATTTATAAGTTTAGGGTCAAATTTTATTCCTGATTGTGCTTCCATATAATCTCTTGCATCTTCTATATCCCATGCTTTGCTATAAGTTCTCTCTGTTGTAAGTGCATCAAATACATGAGCAATTCCTACAATTCTACCATATATATGGATATTATTACCTTTGAGTCCTTGTGGATAACCACTTCCATCAAAGTTCTCATTATGTTGATGAGCGATAGTAGCCCCAGCTCTTAGAAGCTCTTCACCTGAACTTTTGAGTATATCATAACCAATTTTAGGATACTCTTTGACAATATTCATCTCCTCTTCTGTTAATTTAGTACTTTTATGTAGTATAGATTTATCAATAGCTATCTTACCAATAGCATGTAGAGGAGTAGCAAGTTTCAACTCTTTGATTTCAAATGATGAGAGTTTTGCAAGTGAAGCTAAAAGAATTGCATATTGAGTTACTCTCTCAATATCTCCACCTTTCATACCAATACTTTTCTCTTTTCCTAATTGTGCTATTATATTAATAATTTTTTGTTGGACATTAATTACTTTGCTCTCTTGAGATGCTCTAATTCTAATTTGATTATCTACACGAGCCTCCAATTCATAAGGATTAAATGGCTTTGATATATAATCAATTCCTCCACTCAAAAATCCCTCTAACATAGATTCACTATCAGCTTTTGCTGTAATAAATATAATAGGAATATCTCTTGTATATGAATCTTTTTTCAAAATTCTACATACACTATATCCATCTAAAGGGGACATCATAACATCTAAAAGAATTAAATCAATATCAGACTCTTTTGTTCTATTTAATGCCTCTTCTCCATTAGTAGCATACATAAAGTTATAAGATTCATTATCTTTTAATATATTTGCTATTACCCTAATATTCTCTGTATTATCATCAACTATCAATATATTGTAATTTCTCACTCTACTTCTCCTATTATTTCGTTTTAATTTTACTCTTTTATCTCTTTAAAAGTTATTAAAAACTCTTAATTGGGTAATTATCCATCAAGCTTTCAACTTTTGCTATATCAAATCCATCAATATTAATCAAAATTTCATCAGCATACTTATCTAATTTTTCAAGAGAATTTTGGGATGCAATATCTTTTAGTTTAATTGCAAACTCTTTGATAAGCCCTAAGTTACCTTTTCCTTTGATTTGAGTATATTCCTCTTCTAGCATTTTTGCAATATCTTTATCAAGATAAATTATATTATTCTGTTTTTTATTGATGATACTAGAAGATAGAAGAGAGTTTTCATTATTATAACGAACCTTTTTAAACTCTACAATAAACTTACTACCCTCATCTATATTAGACTCTAAAGTAATTTCCCCATTTAATAATTTTGTGAGTTTTTTACTAATAGCAAGACCTAATCCTACCCCACTATATCTATATTTCTCATCACCATTAGCCTGTTCAAAGCTTTCAAAAATTCTTTTTTTATCTTTATCTGCTACACCTCTACCTGTATCTTCTACCATCAAAGATAAATCAATAAACTTATCATCTAAATTATCAGCTTTAATATGTAATTTTACATATCCAGCATCTGTAAATTTAATAGCATTATTAATTAGATTAAATAGAATTTGTTTTAACTTACTACCATTTAATCTAATACCATTTGGTGTATTTGGTGCTACAACTATCTCAAAGTCTAAATTCTTTTCTTGAATTCTATCTATAAATGTGGCATGAATCTCATCCATAATATCATTTAATTTAATATTTTCATAAACTACTTTTAACTTATTAGAATTTATTTTAGATACAGTTAATATATCACTCAACATCTCTAATAGAGTATTACCTGCACGATTAATAGATGAGACATAATTTGATTGTACCTCATCTAGTGTCATTGTAGATAATATATCACTAAATCCTATAATTGAGTTTAGAGGTGTTCTTATCTCATGGCTCATATTTGCCAAGAAGTCACTCTTAGCAATTTTTGCCATTTTTGCCTCTTCTTTCTCTTTGAGACATCTATCTAATATAATTTTAGATAGAGCATTTTGTATTACCTCTTCTAAATTATCTAAGTTAATTGGTTTAATAATATAACCTTGAACACTCATATTGATAGCTTTGAGCAAAAAATCACTCTCACTAAAAGCAGTTTGAAAGATTATAGGAACTTCTCTATCTATCTCTCTAATTTTTTTTACCATCTCAAGACCATTCATCTTAGGCATCTTAATATCGCTCAAAATTATATCAACTTTACTATTTTGAAACTTCTCTAATCCCTCTTCTCCATCTCTTGCCTCAATAACATTTTTAAACCAATAACCAATATTAAAAACAAGCTCTTCTCTAATCCCATCATTATCCTCTACAACCAAAATTGTAAGCGTATCTAATATCTCTTGATATCTCAAATCTCTTCCTTTGTTTGTGGAAGTCTAAGCATAAACTCTGCCCCACTAAATTTATTATTATCTACCTCAAACTCTACATTAGAAGCACTTAATGTCCCTCTTAAATGTTGGTCAACTATTTTTTTGGACATATAAAGCCCAATTCCTGTACCCTTATCATCATCTTTGGTTGTAAAATATGGTTCAAATATCTTCTCTTTAATCTTATTATCTAACCCTAATCCATTATCTCTTACAAATATAGTAACCATATTACCATTAGAGATAACCTCTACTAATATAACTCGTTGAGTAGATAAATCTCTCTCTATTATAGAATCTTTTGCATTAGATAATAGATTAATAAAAACTTGTTCCACCTCATAAGCATAACCATATAAACTATAATCACTATCTTTATCATACTTTATAACAAGTTTAATATTATTATTAGAAAAAGCACCATCAAATATATCTAATGATTTTGTAATTGATTCTATCACAGAAAATTGAGTTTTGGCTCTGTTTGGAGAGTAAAAATTTCTAAAATTCTCAATTGTTCCAGACATATTATTAATTAACCCCATTCCCTTAGTTACTCTATTATCTACAAATCTTTCATCTAATATACCCCTCTTTTGGGCTGTTTTAAATGATTGAATTAATAGTGTAAGTTCTGCTAATGGTTGCCTCCATTGATGTGCGATATTTCCTATCATCTCACCCATAGATGCCATTTTACTCTGTTGTAATAGAAGTGCTTCGGTCTCTTCTCGTTTTTTTATCTCACTCTCTACACTCTCTTTAAGTTCATTTTTATATTTTACCTCATTCTCTTTGATAGCAATTTTCTCAACACCCTGCTTTAGAGCATCTGTAAGTTGTATTACATTAGTAGGTTTTAAAATATATCCTTGAATATCTAATTTGATAGTATCTGTAAAATATGATACATTATTATGTGCAGAAATTACCAAAATAATCACATCTCTATCAATCTCTCTAATACAAGTAAGCATCTCTATACCATTCATTCGTGGCATATTAATATCACTAATAACTATATCATAATGAGATTTTTGAAACTTTTCTAGCCCCTCCAATCCATCTTGGGCAATATCTATATCATCAAAAAAGTTACTTAATAGTTCTAAATTTGATTTTCTTACAATCTCATTATCTTCTGCGTATAGAAGTTTCAATGATTTACATTTAGATAATAGCTCCTGCATATTTTCCATCATATCTCCTATTTTTGAAATAAAATAATATCATAGCTATTAGTTGTTACCATAGCTTTACTTAGATGTACACTACCATTTCTATTACTCTTTTTAAGCTCATCTCTCAAAAAATTAACCTCATCTTGCATCTCATCCATCTTCTCTTTGAGTTGTAAAATTATATCAATTCCAGCAATATTAACACCCAAGTTTCTAGTAAGTCTCAATACCATTTTGATTTTTTCAATATCTCTTTGAGAGTATAATCTAATTCTACCTTGTGTACGAGAGGGTTTGATTAACCCCTCTTTCTCATACTGTCTTAGAGTTTGAGGATGAATATCCAACATATTAGCCACTACACTAATTAAATATACAGGTTCATCATAACTATGCATTAGAGCCTCTTTTCTAAAAATTCTACTACATCTTTGTCCATATCATTTACATCAGGTACAACAATATTAGCAATTAAATACAAATCTCCACTAAGTGCCGTTTTTCTATTTACTACACCTTTACCTTTTAATCTAAACTTTTGTCCATTTTTAGTATTTAGTGGAATTTTAAGTGATACTGTTTTTTCAGGAGTTTCAATATCTATCTTTCCACCAAACCAAGCAAACTTTAGTGGGACATTGATTGTTTTATATAAATCATCACCCTTTCTTTTGTACTCATCACTTGCTGTAACAATAAGTTTGATTAATAAATCACCAACTTGCCCCTGATGAGAGTTACCTTTACCTCTTACTCTTAGAGTATCTCCTGTTTTAGTACCTTTTGGAATTCTTATATCAAATGTTTGATTATTAGCAGTTACACTATGTTTTCCACCCAAAATACTTGTCATAAATGGGATAGTGATTTGTGCATTAATATCAAGGTCAATACCTCCAAATCCACCACCAAAACCACCTTGTGAACCAAAGCCACCTCCAGCCCCACCAAACATCTCTCGTAAAATATCATTAATATCTACTCCACCTCTCTGCTGACCTCTAGCAAAATCGTGGAAATTTTGACCACCAAACATATCATCACCAAACTGGTCATATTGAGATTTTTTCTGCTTATCACTCAATACTTCATAAGCTGCATTTATCTCTTTGAACTTTTCAACTGCACTCTCTTCTTTATTTATATCAGGATGATATTTTCTAGCTAATTTTCTATAAGCCTTTTTTATATCATCACTACTTGCATTTTCATTTACTTCTAATGTTTTATATAAACTTTTTGCCATTATAACTTCCATTTATTTTATTTTGTATTAAAATAATTATATCAAAATAGTTTAGTCTATGTCAATCAAGTTAATAAAAAATATTTGAAAAAATTTATTCACCCAAGCCAAATAGATTTGATTAAGATGAGTTATCTCCTCTTTTTGTATTTTATAACTATCTTTTTTGGACGCTTTTATACAAAAATATTTTCAAACTCTTGTAAATCTATATGTGCCATATTTATCCTTTTTTGTTGTTGATTTTAAATCTACCATTTTAAGATGAATATTAATTTAACTCAATTTAATAGTTAAAGTAATAGATTTGTGAAATAATTATATTTTTAGAACTTTTTGCTATAATCATTATCAATAATTTTATAAAATATGGAATAAAAATGATACAAATAACAAATCTAAATAAAAGTTTTGGAGGCGAGAGCCTCTTTTATAATATAAATCTCAAAGTACTACCCAATCAAAAAATTGGACTTATTGGACGAAATGGTTCTGGTAAATCTACACTATTTAAAATTATTTTAGATGAAGAGAGCTATGATGATGGAGAGGTTAGCATTCCCAAAAATTATAAGATAGGTACGCTTCGCCAACATCTCACATTCTCTTATCCTACTGTAGCCCAAGAGTGTGCATCAGTATTAAGTGAAGATGAGCAGTATAACTTCTATAAAATAGAAAAAATTCTTTTTGGATTGGGATTTAGTAGCCAAGATTTAGAAAAAAACCCTCTAAGTTTTTCTGGTGGTTATCAAATTAGAATAAACTTAGCTAAACTATTAGCCACAGAACCTAATATGCTTTTGCTTGATGAACCTACCAACTACCTTGATATTCTATCTCTAAGATGGCTCAAAAGATTTATACGAGAGTTTGAGGGAGAGGTGATTTTGATTACTCATGATAGAGAGTTTATGGACGAAGTTACAACTCATACTATGGGAATAAGACGCAAAACTCTATCTATTATCAAAGGTGGCACTCAAAAGTTTATTGAGAATTTAGCCCTTGCTGATGAGACTTATGAAAAGACTAGATTAAATCAAGAGAAGAAACGAAAAGAGTTAGAGGAGTTTGTAGCCAAAAACAGAGCAAGAGCATCAACTGCTACACTTGCCCAGTCAAAGCAAAAAATGCTTGATAAGATGGAAGATATGGAGAGCTTAGAGAGTGAAAAAAGACTATCTTTTAATTTCAACTACAAAGATACACCAGCTAAAATCACTCTAAGGGCTAATAATCTTGGATTTGGATATGATAAAAACAATCCACTATTTAGAGATTTATCATTCGTATTAGAAAATGGAAAAACATTAGCAATTATAGGTAAAAATGGAAAAGGAAAATCAACTCTACTCAACTATATAGCCAAAGAGTTAGAACAGCAAGAGGGAGAGATTAACCTACACCCATCTACTTCACTAGCCCATTTTGGACAGACAAATATAGAGAGATTAACTCTTAATAATAGTATTGTAGATGAGATTGGTTCTGCTGATAATAAGCTAGGCTTCTCTGATGTCAAAAATATTTGTGGGACAATGATGTTTCCAAGAAGCCTAGCAGATAAAAAAATATCTGTTTTAAGTGGAGGAGAAAAGAGCCGTGTAATGCTAGGTAAAATTATAGCAACCCCATCTAACTTGCTACTACTTGATGAACCAACCAACCACCTTGATATGGAGTCTATTGATTCACTTTGTAGTGCTATTGAGAGTTTTGATGGTGCTGTAATTATGGTAACTCACTCTGAAATGCTTCTGCGTCGTTTAGCTGATGCTTTGATTATATTTCATCAAGGAGGGGCTACATATTTTGATGGCAATTACCAAAGCTTTTTAGAAAAAATTGGTTGGGAAGATGAAGAGAGTATAGAAAAACCCAAAAAAGAGAAACCAAAAATTGATAAAAAAGAGCGAAAAAAACTACGAAGTGAGATAATCCAAAAACGAAGTAAAGAGAGTAGTAGATATAAAAAAGAGATAGAGTTTTGTGAAAATAGAATCGTAAAATTAGAAGAACTGATAGAAAATGATAATAAGA
>JAMOOX010000097.1 GCA_027065045.1 Campylobacteraceae bacterium
TGTGGCAATTTGCCCAAAGTGCCGAGGGTATAAAAGAGGCTTGTTTAGCCCTTAATACTCCTGTGGTTAGTGGAAATGTATCTCTATATAATGAGACAAATGGAGTAAGTGTATTTCCTACACCTGCTATTGCTATGGTTGGATTAAATGAAGATGCCTCTAATGTACTTGGTAGTAGCTTTGTAGATAATGGTAGTAATATCTTATTGGTAGGTTCTACAAAAGGTGAATTTGGTGGAAGTCTATATATCAAGGAGCTATTTGGTGAAACAGTTGGTAACTTATCAGATGTAGATTATAAATCAGAGTTGGCACTTTGGGAGCTTGTAATAGAAGCAAATAAAAAATCTCTCTTAAAATCAGCAAAAGATTTAAGTAGTGGTGGATTAGCTATTACTTTGGCAAAAATGAGTGCTACTTCAGATATTGGAGTTGAGGTAAATGTAGAGTTTGAAGATAGTAGATATATCTTTGATGAATCACAAAGTAGAGCAGTATTAGAGGTAAGTAGTGAAAATCTTGAAGCTGTTATAAGTATGGCAAAAGATTTAGGATTAGAGGTTGCTACTATTGGTACTACTGGTGGAGATAGTTTAAAAGTTAATGATATTAAAATGGACTTAGATAAGTTAAAAGATACCTATTTTAATAGATTTGCTAGAGTTATTGAACAAGATTTATAAAAATTAAAGAACTTCTAAATAGAAGTTCTTAGAAGTTGGAGTAAGAAGTTTTTCTATCCTAACTTCTCTTTTAAAAGCTCATTCACCTTTTGAGGATTAGCAGAACCTTTTGATGCTTTCATAGTTTGCCCTACAAAGAAGCCAAACAGTTTATCTTTTCCACCTTTGTATTGTTCTACTTTATCAGGATTATTTGCCAATATCTCATCAATAATAGCCAATATTGCCCCATCATCATTAACTTGCTTTAATCCCATTTTATCTATTAGAGTATCTATATCACTATCTTCACTCATCAATACATCTAAAATATCTTTAGCACCCTTACCATTAATCTCACCATTATCAATTTTTGATACAAGTTCGCCAAGTTTAGAGGCACTTACAGGAGAGTTTGTAATATTAAATTCACTCTTATTAAGTCTTCCAAGCAGTTCATTATTTAGCCAACTTACACTATTTTTTGCACTTGCCCCACTCTTTAGCATATTTTCAAAGTAGTATGCCAACTCTTTTGTAGCACAAAGGACTAGAGCATCATACTTTTTAAGTCCAAGCTCTTCTATATATCTTTTGACTTTAGCATCAGGGAGTTCAGGCATATTTTTCGCCTCTTCTATCATCTCATCTGTTACAACAAGAGGTCTTAAATCAGGGTCTGGAAAATATCTATAATCAGCTGCCTCTTCTTTGCCTCTCATTGATTTAGTCTCACCCTTTTCTACATTCCAAAGTCTTGTCTCTTGATATACTTCACTCTCATATACACCATCTTCATAGGCTTCAGTTTGTCTTTGTACCTCATAAGCGATAGCATCAGCTACAAATTTAAATGAGTTGATATTTTTTATCTCTACTCTTGTACCAAACTCTTTTTGTCCTTTTGGACGAATTGATACATTTACATCACATCTAAAGCTACCCTCTTGCATATTAGCATTACTAATATCAAGGTATCTTACAGTTGAGTGAAGTTTTTTAAGGTATGCTACTGCCTCATCTGCACTTCTCATATCAGGGTCTGATACTATCTCAAGTAGAGGAGTACCTGCTCTATTTAAATCTACTTTTGATACATCTCCATCATGAATATTTTTTCCAGCATCTGCTTCAAGGTGTGCTTGAGTCATTCCAATTCTTTTGGTTGTGCCATCTTTTAAATCTATAAAAACTTCACCTTTTTGGACTATTGCTTTGTGTAGTTGTGTTATTTGATAAGCTGATGGGCTATCGGGATAAAAATAGCTTTTTCTATCAAAATTAGAACTATGATTAACGATACCATTAATAGCATATCCCAATCTCATAGCTTTGATAGCAGCCTCTTTATTAACTACGGGTAATGCCCCTGGTAGTGCTAGACAAGTGGGACAAGTATTTGAGTTTTGATGATGTGCGAAGCTTGTAGGACATGCACAAAATAGTTTAGTTTTTGTATTTAATTGAACATGGACTTCTAATCCAATAACAGTTTCAAACATTTAGGTTACCTTTGTTATAAAATATCTAAAGCGATTATACCTTTTAGTATCTTATATGAATATTTTATGATATACTTTTTAAAAAGAAAAAAGATGTCCCAAATATTAAAAATAGATATAACAAAGCCTCTTTATGGTGCTAATGGAGATATGAACCTTGATATTAATTTAGAGATAAAGCAGGGGGATTTTATAGCATTAAGTGGGCTTAGTGGAAGTGGAAAAACTACACTACTTAGAATTTTGGCAGGATTAGAGAGTGCTAAAGGAGAGATAATAGTAGATAAAGAGATATGGCTTAGTGATAAAAAGTTTTTGCCACCACAAAAAAGAGAGATAGGATTTGTATTTCAAGATTATGCCCTATTTGATAATATGAGTGTAATAAATAATCTACTATTTGTATCCAAAGATTTAGAGTTAGCCAACTATCTATTAGATATAACTGAATTAAGTGGGCTAAAAGACCGTATGCCAACCTCTCTAAGTGGAGGACAAAAACAGAGAGTAAGCCTATGTAGAGCAATGATGAAAAGACCCAAACTACTATTAATGGACGAACCTCTATCAGCCCTAGACCCTAAAATGCGAAGAAAACTACAAAATGAGATTTTAACTTTACACAAAGAGTTTAAAACCACAACTATTATGGTAAGCCACGAACCAAGTGAGATTTATAGATTAGCCTCTCGTGTAGTAGTATTAAATCATGGTAAAATTATAGATGATGGAGATGTCAAAACAACACTACTCAAAAGAGACGGCTCTGCTAAATTCTCATTTGATGGAGAGATATTAGATATTATCAAAGTAGATGTAATATATGTAGCAATTATATCAGTAGCTAATCAATTAGTGGAAGTAGTAGTAAGCAAAGAGGAGAAAGAGAGCCTAAATATAGGCGATAGAGTACATATTAGCACCAAAGCATTTGCCCCAATTATTCATAGATATTAGGTGTGTTTGGTTATAATAGTGAAGTAGGGTGGTTAAATGGAAGAGACAAGTTATAAAAAATATATTACAAATGGTAAAGATAAATCAACGATTAAAACTACATATCAAAATGGAGAGATAAGAGTTAAAGATAGAAGAGAGATAGAAAAAAAATATAATTGTCCTTTTGTTTTGGCTTATGGTTCAAATTTTTTTACAGATTATAGGTTTTTTACAGTTTATTTATAGAGAACAATTTGATATGGTATAGGTATAAGAATATATTATAACTATCCCTTTATCGCTCTTGTTGATATTTATCAATAGGATTATAATAAATTAATGTTATAATTCACTCAAATTATAAAAGGAGCTTATATGCATCCAAGTCTAATAAAGGCAAGAGTTTTTACTATAATAGCATTAACTATTTTGACATTCTCTTTTACACTTCCAATGATAACATTTCATGGAGTATTAAATAAGATTCATGATGATAAGGTAGAAGAGATTTCACCAATTAGTTATACTATTTGGAATATGTATAATAGTGGTAGATATAAGAGTGTTACAACTGATAAAGAGGCACATAATAATTTGGCTAAGATGATAGAGACTCAGGGGGAATTGGGTGTAGCTTCTCTTCCTATTTGGGCTGTTTCATTGGAAGCACCAAATTATCCAAAAGAGGCATTTCCAGAGGGGATACCTGTGTTTTTTCATTTTGATGGATATAGTGGAGAGGTTCATGAGATGAATACTATCAATCACTATGTTGGAATGGATCCTATGTGGGTTGGTGGACATCTTGAACGAGAGATTGGGATTTATGCACTTCTTTTATTATCTTTAGGAATGATATATTTTATGTTGTTTAACAATAAGATTTTGACCTATTTGATGCTTATTCCTGCTTCGTTACCAGTTTTATTTATTCTTGATTATTCTTATTGGTTATATTGGTTTGGACATAACTTGCATGATTGGGGTGCATTTAAAATCAAGCCATTTATGCCTACTGTTTTTGGAGATGGGAAGATTGCACAATTTATCACTCACTCTTATCCTACGATAGGGTTTTATATGATATTAGCGATTAGTCTTCTAAGTCTATTGGCATTTTTTGCAAAGAAAAAAGCTATGAAAGAGGCTTAGAATTTGATTAAACTATTATTAACTCTTCTATCACTATTGAGCATATTAAATGCTAATATGCTTCAAGATGCTATTGATAATGCACCTAGTGGTTCTATATTGAAGCTTCCAAAGGGAGTTTATAGAGGTAGTATTACTATCAATAAGCCTATATCTATTATTGGCAAAGAGGATGGTGTGATAATTGATGGAGATGGTAATGATACAGTTATTACTACAAATGGTTCTTTTATCACTTTATCAAATTTAGAGATTAGAAATAGTGGTAATAGACATCATAATCTTGATGCTGGAATTAAGATGAATAGTGGTAAGCAAAATGAGATTAGTAATTGTAGGATTATTGATTGTTTGTTTGGTATTGATATGCAGATGGTTAGTAACTCTATTATTAAAAATAATTATATTACTTCAAAAGATGTAGATTTAGGGCTTCGTGGAGATGGGCTAAGGTTATGGTATAGTAATGATAATATAGTCAAAAATAATAAGCTTTATAAATCAAGAGATATGGTAGTTTGGTACTCTCATGGTAATATTATTGAGAGTAATATTGGAGAACATGGTAGATACTCTTTGCACTTTATGTATGCAGGGAAAAATATTGTCAAAAATAATAGATATAAATTCAACTCTGTTGGAATATTTTTTATGTACTCCAAAGATACGGTAGCTACGGGTAATCTTATTCAAAGTTCACTTGGTGCGACGGGAATGGGAATGGGGCTAAAAGATGTATCAAACTTTACAATCAAAAATAATACAATTATATATTGTGCGCAGGGGCTTTATATTGATAGAAGTCCATTTGAACCTGATACTCATAATTGGATTATTGGGAATAAGGTTTTATATAATGCAGAAGCACTTCATTTTCACTCCTTAAGTGAGAATAATGTAATTAAAGATAATACTATTATGGGAAATATTGAAGATATTGTAAATGATAGTAGAGGAAGTAAGACTAATGAAAATGAGATAGTAGGTAATTATTGGGATAATTATGAGGGATTTGATAGAGATGGAAATAATATTGGTGATACTTCACACAAAGTATATCAATATGCCGACCAACTTTGGGTCTATAATCCTGATGTTAAATTCTTTTATGGCTCTCCTGTGATTTCACTACTAAACTTTTTGGCAAAACTTGCACCATTTTCTAAGCCACTCTTTATTATGGAAGATAAAGAACCAAAAGTAAGAATAGAAGGATAAGTATGGCATCAATCAAAACAGATAGACGAGATTTTATGAAATACTCTACAATTGGCATTTTAGCACTTGTAGCAGGGGCAGGGACTCTACTCTCTCCAGAGATTTTAGAGGCAGAGAGTAGATTACGACCACCAGGGGCTGTAGATGAAAAAGAGTTTTTGGGACTTTGTATCAAGTGTGGGCAGTGTCTTCAAGTATGTCCATATCACTCAATAAAGTTAGCTGATATTGCAAAAGGGCATGGTATGGGTACGCCATATATTGATGCTACTGTTCGTGGTTGTTATGCTTGTGAGGCAGTACCTTGTGTATTGGCTTGTCCTAGTGGGGCATTGGACCACTCTTGTGAAAAGGCTACTGATATTAAAATGGGAATAGCTGTTTTAGAAAATCCTAAAACTTGTTTGGCAGTTAGAAGAGAGCCTATTCCAGCTGGTTATGATAAAAAGATGAAAGAGTTTTTGGCAAATCAGACTAATGTAACAGAGTATGAGAATAAAGTGCTAGAGAAGTTTGAGAGCTTTGAGGGTAAGGCTTGTACACTATGTGCCGATATGTGTCCTATGCCAAATCCTCTTAGTGCGATTGCTATGGTAAGTACATCTGTGGGGATTATCAAACCAGAAGTTTATGAGGGATGTACTGGGTGTGGTGTATGTCAAGAGGTCTGTCCTACAAGCATTCCATCAATTGTAATTAAACCTAGAGTTAGTTATGATGAGTATTATAATAAGGAGAAATAGAGGTGTTTAGTATTAAGCAAAAAGCAACAAAATTAAGTCTTGTTTTGGTTGCTTTGATGATAACAAGTTGTAATGATAGTGATAAAAAAGAGATAGTAAAAGATAGCACTCCTTTAGGCAAAATTGAGGTAGTAGCAAATAGTAATGCAAAAGAGATAAAGGTAAAAGAGAAAATAAGTGATAAAAATCAGAGTAAATCTTATTATCTAAATTATAATATTAAAAGTAATTATGATGAAAACTCTCAACCTGCAAATAAAGATGCTTCTGTAAGGGTAAAACCACGGACAAGCATTGATGCACAAATTCATATTAGAAGTCCTTATGAAGAGGTAAAAATTTCTATGATGGTCAAAAGACTTAGCAAAAAGTTTATTGTAAAGTGTTCGGCTTGTCATAATGATTATGCAAATGGAATTATTGGTCCATCTCTTTTGGCTAAAACTAATGATGAGATAATCAAGAGTATATCAGACTTTAAAAGTGGTAAAAAATCAAATCCATTGATGAAAGATTTGATTAGTATGATGAGTGATAAAGAGATAAAAGAGTTGGCAGATGAAATATATACATTTAATAAACAAATCCAAGAGTTAGGGAAATAGTATGAAAAATATAATAGCAGGATTATCTACAATAATTGTAATAGGGCTTATGGCATATACTGCAAATACTGGTGGTGCTTATCACGGTGGAGAACATGGTAAGGTGATTAAAGATTTTGGAGATACTATCTCTAATTCAACTGTAGCTGTCAAACCAAAAGAGAAAAGTGATAGAGATAAAGAAAATGATGCTCTAAATGCTCTTAGAGATAAAGCAGGTAATGCAGGTGCATTTAAAGTATCACAAGCATATAAGAGTAAATGTGCATCGTGTCATGGTGTAAATGGCAGCGGTATGCAAAATGGTAAAAAACTAATGGGTGCAAAACTATTTGGACAGAGTGCTGATAAGGTTTATAATAGTTTAATAGAGTTTAAATCTGGACGAAGAGAAAATGTAGTTATGAAAGGACTTTTAATCTCATTGAGTAAAGATGATTTAAAAGTATTTGCAGATGAGATTGGAGAGTTCCCTGCTCGTGCTGAGGCATTAAAATAGTATTTAGGAGTCTATATGGATAAGTATAATAATAGAGAAATTATTAAAAAAAGTACATTTTGGAGTACTTTTTTTGATAAGAGTAGAGATGGTAAAACAAAATTTAGTTATAGAATGAAGAGGTGGATTTTGGTTATCTCTATTCATCTTCTATTTTTCTTATCTTTTCATATAGATTTACAGATATTAGAAGGTACTCTAAATGGTTCTAGGTTTCTAGGATTTCATATGACAGATATTTATACTACAATGCAACTATATATTGCTACCTATCATCTACCAATTAATATGATAATTGGTACGGTTACAATCTTGATAGTATATATACTTGTAGGTGGGAGAAGCTACTGTGCATGGGTATGTCCTTATGGAATTTTAAGTGAAATTGGTGAAAAATGGCATAATACTTTAGTAACTAAAAAGATTATCAAAAGTAGAACATTTGACCATAGAGTAAGACATATCTTTTGGGCTATATTCTTGGGATTATCATTTATAAGTGGATATTTAGTATTTGAAACATTTAATGTAATTGGAATTTTGAGCCGTATGATAGCCTATGGTTGGAGTGTAGCAATTATTTGGGTAGTAGTAGTATTTGCTATGGAGGTATTTTTCTCTCGCCGTGCATGGTGTAAATATATTTGCCCTATTGGCACAACCTATGGATATATTGGCAAAGTATCTGCCCTTAGAATAGAGTGGAATGATAACTGTGATAGCTGTATGGTATGTCATGATGTATGTTTTGAAAATCAGGTATTAGAGATTACAAAAGCCAAATATAAAAAGCAAATTGATGAGAAAGAGATAAAAACTCAATATATTACAGGTGCTGATTGTACCTTATGTGGAAGATGTATTGATGTATGCCACGAAGATGCTTTGAAGTTTGATTTTAGATTGAAAGATTTGGTGTAGGGTATGATAAAAATAAACAATCTAACCAAAAAATTTGGAAAAAACATATCGTTAGATAATGTTAATATAGAGTTTAATAAAAGTGATTATATCGCATTAATGGGTGCAAATGGAGCAGGGAAAACTACTCTTGTTCGTTCAATTTTGGGATATTATCACCCTGATAGTGGTAGTGTAGAGATTAATGGATTAGACCCTATAAAAGATAGAGTAGAGGTGCTAAATAATATTAGTTTTGTGCCTCAACTTCCACCTCCAATTAAGCTAAGTATCTCTGAATTAATGGAGTATATAAGTAAGAGTACAGGGGTGGATAAGGGGCAAATTGAGTATTTTTCTAATGAAATGAAGCTTGATATTAAAGCAAATATTAATAAATCATTTTTTACTCTTAGTGGAGGAATGAAACAGAAGCTTTTGATTGCTATAAGTTTAGCACGAAAGAGTAAGATTATAATATATGATGAACCAACAGCAAATCTTGACCCAAAAGCAAGAGATGATTTTTATAGACTTCTTAAAGATAATCAAGAGGATAAAACTTTATTATTTATTACTCATAGATTAGAAGAGGTTCAAGATATTGTAAATAGAGAAGTATATATGGATTTGGGTAAGATTGTTTCAGATAAGGCCATAATAATTTAGATATAATCTATAAAAGGAGTTTTGAAATGAAATTTTTAAATATTAGAGTTTTAATCTCTATATCTTTAGCTACTATTATGTTCTCTTGTAGTGGTTCATCTTTGCCAATCAAAAAGCCAGTGGGTAGTTCTAAACGAATAGCTTTATTAGTGGGTGTAGAGGATTATGCAGGTAATAATAATGATTTGATAGGAATTGATAAAGATATATCCAAGATGAAAGCTTTGTGTAATAGTTGGGGATTTAGTGTAACTGTACTCAAAAATTCTCTTAATCTCAAATCCTATTTATCTAATTATAGTAGAACTTTAGATAGTAATGATATTTTTATTATATACTACTCTGGACATGGTACAAGTATTATAGATAGAAATGGTGATGAGAGTGATGGTAGAGATGAGGCGTTAGTTTTGAGTGATTCTAGGACAAATCAATATCTAATTGATGATACTCTTAACCTATATCTAAATAGAATTAATGCTAGAAAACTTATCATTATTGACTCTTGTCATAGTGGGACAATATATAAATCATTTCGTCTAAGTAATATAGAACCAATTGATACATCTATCAAATCAATACATCTATCTACTAATAACTTTGCAAATATCAAAATAGAATCAGTAGAGGTAAAGAAAAAAAATATCTTTAAAAGATTATGGGAAATTAGCAAAAAGAAGTTAAAAGAGGCTCAATATAATAAAATGAAAAAAGATAGTATGGTGAAATTTATAAATCCATCATATATTAATAAAGACTATTCAAGAGGTGATGATGAGTATAGACCAACTGCTACAGCCCCAAAACTAGGTGGAGAGTTTTTATTTTTTGGTGCAACACAAGATAATGAGAAATCAATTGCTACAAGAAGTGGTAGTATCTTTACCAAAGCATTTATATCAAATATAGAGACAACCAAAAGTATAAATTCTATATATAGAGATATAGCAAATGATATTAGTGGATTTCAACCATCTCTAAGGGCTTCAGATAGTTCTCTTAGAAATGTTAGTATGAATAGTTATCTTAAGATGAAATAGAAAAAGGAGAGAGGTGAAGAATTTATATTTAATAGCATTTTTGGATTTAAAAGAGTCATTAAGGGCTAAGTGGTTTTTGGTATATTCATTGGTATTTGGGGGGCTTATTGCACTGTTTTTTATTGCAGGTGTTACAGAATCACAAGTGATGGGATTTAGTGGGCTTAGTAGGTTATTACTTATGTATATCCAAATTACAATTATAATATTACCAATTTTTATACTCATTACTACAGTTCGTTCAATCTCAGGAGATAGAGATAATCATATTTTAGAGTATATGTTATCATTTCCAATATCTCTAAAAGAGTACTATTGGGGCAAAATTATAGGGCGATTTATAACAGTTTATCTCCCTGTACTATTGGCTATGATAATTGCTATAATATTTGGAGTGATAAAAGGGGCTTCTATTCCATGGAGTATATTTTTCTTATATACGGGGCTACTTTTTGCACTAAGTAGCTCATTTTTAGGAATTGCATTTTTTATATCTTCATTTGTCAAATCAAGTGAAGTAGCTTTGGGAATTGCATTTTTTGTATGGATTTTACTACTTGCATTTATAGATATAGCTTTGATTTCTATTATGATGAGCAATAGATTAGATGAAGAGTTGATTATATTTATAGCTTTAATTAATCCAATGGAGATTTTTAGAGTATCTGCTATATCGCTATTTGACCCAGAACTTACCGTAATGGGACCTGTGGCATTTTATATTTTAGATACTATTAAACAAAGTACATTTATATTTATATCCATAGCCTATCCTATACTTTTGGGATTAGGTTTTGCATTTATGGGATTTAGAATATTCAAAAAGAAAGATTTAGTATAATAAGGAAAAAAAGATGATAAAAGTATTACTATCTATATTAATGTTATCAGCATTTAGTTTGGCTTCGCCTAAGTTTCAAGTGGTCTATAAAATGGATTTCAATAAAGATACAAAGTGTTTAGTAAGAAACTTGGATATTTATAAAAATCCAAAATGGGCATCTAAAATAGAGCTAAAAAATGGAAAACAGGTTTTTTTCTCTAGTCCAAAGTCTATGTTTGAATTTTATCATAGACCAGGTAAATGGTTTGATGTAGGAGTCAAAAGTGAAAATGATTTTCAAAATATAATAGTAACTGATTATATGACAATGAAACCAATTAATGCAAAAGAGGCATTTTATATCTATGGTAGCCGTGCTATATCTCCTGCTGGTGATGATTTGGTAGCTATAGAAGATGAGTATAAAGCAAAAGAGTTTGCACTTAAATATAGTGGCAAAAGAGTAATGAGATTTAATGAAGTATCAGATGCTTTGATTAGATTGATTAATGGTAGAATATAAGTGGTACGCCCATTAGGATTCGAACCTAAGACCTTCGGTACCGCAAACCGATGCTCTATCCAGCTGAGCTATGAGCGCGTAATTTATATTTAGAGTGAGAATTATATCTAATAGAAGATTAATATTAATTTAAATTGATATTAAATCTTCTAAATCTTTGATAGATTCTATTTTATCTTTATCTTGTGATATATCATAATCTTCTCTATTTAATATAATAAAATCATCACCATAAAATATAAATTCACTTTTACTTATGTCTGTTCCTCTTTTGAAGCATTATAAGCTTGTGAAAAGAGTTCTATAAAGTTGGATACCATTGTTATAGTTAATTCATATATTGTATTAGCTGTGATATGTTGATGATATTGTAATATATTATATAATAATTAGTATTAATATTGAGAATTAAATTCAAATATAACCATTTAGTAAAATTAAATCTTAACAAACTTTTTGATAGAATACGATAATTTAAAATTATGAGGGCTTAATGGTTAAAAAGAGTAAAAATATTATTATCGTTGGATTTTTTGTATCTTGTATCTTTGCATTTGTAAGTGTTACATCTATACTAGATGCCAAAAGTGGTATAAACAATCAAGAGTTATCAAAGCTTGAAGCATATATGAAATTTACAGAGGTGTTGAGATTTATTGAAACGGAGTATGTTGATGAGGTCAATACTACATATTTAATTGAAAAAGCTATTAGTGGATTACTTACTAATTTAGATTCTCACTCTACATTTCTTGATAAAAAATCACTAAGTAATATGCAAGTATCTATGAAAGGTGAATTTGGAGGATTAGGTATTAGTATAGGTATGAAAGATGGGGCTTTGACAATTATTACTCCTCTTGATGATACCCCTGCTTATCGTGCTGGTGTTAAAGCAGGTGATATAATTATCAAAATAGATGATAAAAATGCAATTGGAATGAAGCTAGATGAGGCAGTCTCAATTATGAGAGGTAAGCCTAAAACGCCAATTACTATTACAATAGTGCGTAAAGGCGAGAGAAAACCACTAGAGATAAAGATTATAAGAGATATAATCAAATTAGATTCTGTATATCTCAAAGAGATAGAAGAAAATAGTGATATATTATATATTAGAGTATCTACATTTGATGCTAAAGTGGTACAAAATACATCAAAAGCAATCAAATCTAATCCAAAGAAAAAAGGTATTATTTTGGATTTGAGAAATAATTCTGGTGGGCTTTTAGACCAAGCAGTAGGACTTGTGGATATGTTTGTAGATGAGGGTATAATTGTATATCAAAAAGGACATAATCAACCAAAAGATGAGTTTTTGGCATCAAAGTCTAACACTTTGACAAAACTACCATTAATAGTCCTTGTAAATGCTGGAAGTGCTAGTGCTAGTGAGATTGTTTCAGGTT
Source organism: Campylobacteraceae bacterium (assembly GCA_027065045.1). Taxonomy (GTDB): domain Bacteria; phylum Campylobacterota; class Campylobacteria; order Campylobacterales; family Sulfurovaceae; genus FS08-3. The sequence goes on from JAMOOX010000097.1 coordinate 12,685, forward strand.
CTCTACAAGACCATAAAAGAGCTATTATTTTGGGTGAAGTAACATTTGGTAAAGGTAGTGTCCAACAGATAAGACAGATATCAAATAGTGAGGCTATCAAGCTTACAACTGCAAGATATTATCTACCAAGTGATAGAACTATCCAAGCCGTTGGAGTCAAGCCTGATATTGAGGTAAAGTTTGGAGAGGTATTAAAAGATGATGAGTTTAATTTCTCTATCAAAGAGAAAGATTTAAAAGGACACCTAGAAGAGGAGTTATCTAAAATTGATACCAACTCAACTATAAAAATAGCTGATAATAATAGCAGTGAGAATAATAGTTCTATAATTAAAATAGATTATATATACAAAGATGCTCAATTAAAGAGTGCAATTAATATATTAAAAGCCTTAATTACTTTAAAAAAATAGGAGAGATAGATGAAAAAAACTAATTTACTTTATGAGGGTAAAGCCAAAAAAATATGGGAAACAGAAGATAATAATCTATTAATATCAGAGTTTAAAGATGATTTAACTGCATTTAATGGAGAGAAAAAATCAAGTGAAGAGGGTAAAGGTGCATTAAACAATAAAATCTCAACAGAGCTTTTTAAAGTCCTTAATGCCAAAGGTGTGCCAACTCACTTTGTAGATATGCTAGATGATAATAATATGCTTCATAAGAGATGTGATGTAATTTATATTGAAGTAATTGTAAGAAATATAGCTACAGGTAGCCTTAGCCGTAATTTAGGGATTGAAGATGGTAAAGTATTACCATTTACTCTAGTTGAATTTGATTATAAAAATGATGAATTAGGCGACCCAAAACTAAACGACCAACACTGTCTAATTTTAGATTTAGTAAAAAATAGAGATGAACTTGATTATATTAGATTCTTAGCTAGAAGAGTAAATACAATTATGCAAGAGTTTTTTGCTAATAGAGATTTAAAAGTTGTTGATTTTAAATTAGAGTTTGGTAGAGATAATCATGGAAATATCATCTTAATTGATGAACTTAGCCCTGATAACTTTAGATTTTGGGATGCTAATACTGGTGAGAGTATGGATAAAGATAGATTTAGAAAAGGTCAAGGTGGGCTAAAAGTAGCTTATGAAGAGGTTTTAAGTAGAATATTAAAATAGATTTTTGCTAAAATAAGGGTTTAAAAATGAAACTATATGCACCATGGGAAAAAGCCTTTAATAGAATTTCTACACCATTTGAGCATTTTATACATGCTCAAACAACTACAGGTATAATTCTAATTTTTATGACAATATTAGCTCTTATACTTGCAAATACTCCATTAACTGAAACATACACACATTTTTTCCATACAAAAATAGATTTAACTATTGGTTCGTGGGAGCTATCTCACTCTATTCATCACTGGATAAATGATGGATTGATGGCTATATTCTTTTTTATAATTGGATTAGAGATAAAAAGAGAGATTTTGGTAGGTGAGCTTTCAAATATAAAAGTAGCTATTTTACCTATCTTATCAGCTATTGGTGGTATGATTTTTCCTGCGTTGATATATTATAGCATTAATATAGATGGAGAGGGTGCTGTTGGATGGGGCATACCTATGGCTACCGATATTGCTTTTGCTATTAGTGTTTTGGTACTTTTGGGCAAGAGAGTACCACCTGCTCTTGTTACATTTTTGGTAGCACTTGCTATAGTAGATGACCTTGGTGCAGTTTTGGTAATAGCCATATTTTATACAGAACAGATTTATATCTTACCACTTATTTTAGCAGGGGCATCTTTTGTTATTTTAGTTATATTCAATCGTTTTGGAATTCATATGATATTACCATATTTTATAATAGGGCTTTTTATGTGGTTTTTTATGCTTGAATCTGGTATTCATGCTACAATCGCTGGAGTAATTGCAACTATGGCAATACCATCAAAACCCAAACAAACCCCTTTGGATTTCACAAACCATACTAGAAATTTATTAGATGAGTATGATAACTACCCCATCTCAACAGACCATATTATGCATGAGAGACAAAAAGCCATTTTAAATAATATAAAAGATAGAATTAACGAAGTAGGCACACCAGCTTCAAGACTAGAACACGACCTACATCTCCCCGTTGCTTTGATAATAATTCCCCTATTCGCTCTTGCAAATGCAGGTATAACCATAGATTTTAGTTCAATTAGCAATACAGTTATAGAACCAGTATCTATAGGTATTATAGCAGGGCTTATTATGGGCAAAGTCTTGGGTATCTTTGGCATAGCATGGTTAGCTATCAAACTAAAAATAGCTACAATACCCCAAAATAGCAGTATGAGTCAAATATTTGGCGTAGCATTTCTTGGAGGTATTGGTTTTACAATGTCTATATTTGTAGCCGATTTGGCATTTATAAACAACCCTGAACTTATTTTCCAAGCTAAAATAGGAATATTAAGTGCATCTCTATTTGCAGGATTATTTGGGTATTTATGGTTAAGGTATATTGCTAAGAGTTAATTGAAAAGTTTATCAGATTTAGTCTCACTATTATTAATTTATTTATGTAGAATTTATTATTTTATCCTTTTAAATGTAGCAACCAAAATGGAGAGTATGAATCGGCTCCAAGAATTTCAATTATGTATGATTTAGAGAATAAATTTGTACTTGAAGGGAATCAACACCCAAATTTAAAAGCTTTACTTCAAGAGTTAAAAGTAGGTGACAAACTCAAAATTAGAGCTGTAAAGGTAGTTCTTCCCGACTTCGCCCACCACTTGTTGTTGTGACATCTTTATATTTACCCTCTTTTACCAACCTTTTAATAGTTTGAGGTGTCACTCCCTCAATCTTGGCAAGTTTCCATGTTGATACTAACATTTTAGAATTATACTAGGTTATTGCTTATATTGCTATTAAGTTTAACTGTTTTAACAATTTTAACTTTAGATAACTTCTCTTCATCTTGAATTGCTATTAATCCTACTCTATATACGACTGATGGCATATATTTACCACCTAATAGACTCCATAAACCACTCTGTTGTTCTAGCGGTATAGTATTTAACATAAAGTTTAATTTTTCTATATTTTTAAACTTATCTAGTTCTTTTGTATTTTCTACTGTAAATGCCATTTTTTGTTGAAAAAACTCAATAACTTTGGTAATATAATTTAGCTCATTTAGATAATCATTAGCAAAATTTGAGATAAAAATAATTTGTAAATTAAGATTAACAGCAGGGTTTTGGGTATAAACTTTTCTATTTTCTACCCGTTTTTTAACCATAGCACTTTTAGTAGAAAGCTCCTCTTCTATATTTAATAGACTCATAGATATAGCATTATCAGGTAGATTAAATTCTCCATTTATGCTATTTGGTTTATGTAAGACTACACTTTTTTTATCTGTTGGCATCTTGATATCACTATCAATAAAAGTTGAAACCTCTTTGGCTATAAGTTGTAAAATATCTCCTATCATTTTATTATCCTTTAATAATTAGTATAATACTCTACCAATTTGGTGGAGTTAAACCACCACCATTACTAGTATTAAAATCAGTATGTGTTACTGAAGTATTTACAGCCCATATACTTAAATCTTGTGAAAAATTATTTGTCCCATAAAACATTCTATTCATATTGGTTACATTTTGAACATCCCAAGATGAAATATCTGTATCAAAACTATCTGCTTCTTCAAACATTCCCTCCATATTTGTAATAGTAGATACATTCCAACTATCAATATTTTGATTAAAATTTGTATTAGCAAACATATAACTCATATCTGTAACATTAGATAAATTTGGTCTATCTTTAATTATACTATTCATATTTATACAGCCATTAAATGAGTTACTCATATCTTGCCACTCAATTGTACCCCATTGTTCAATTGATATAAGTTTTTTAACATCATTTGCGTCCATATTATTTCCCAAGAACTTTGGAAAATCTCCTTTGATTTTTATAGTATAATCACCAATTGTACCATATGTATGTACAATATCTGATGTTAAATTAATATTTGAACTATTATCTCCCCAATCAATTGAAAAATTATAGTCAGTTCTTGTATCATCTATATTGATTTTAATTTGATAATCAGTAGAATTTCCTAGATTATCAGTTCTCCAAGTTGTAATAAATGGTTGATATGTATCTACTGATTGTATAATAGTTGAAGATGCTATATTGAAGTTACCTGAACTATCTTTTGTTACATTTTCATCTATTTTTACAATTATGGGTTGGTTTGAATTAAATGGTGCTTGTAGAGTTAATGTATAAAAAGACCCACTACCATTAAAGTTACGACTATTGATATTATCACCTGATATATTAATATCACTTAAATTAAAATCTACTACATCTTCTGAAAAATCAAAGTTATATGTAATCTCTTCTATTTTCCATCTAGTACCACTAAGATATGCTACAGTATCTAAAGCTAAATCATGATTACTTGAAATAATAACAGTTGGTCTAGTAGTATCTGCACCATCGACTGCTATAATTACACTTGATGGTAATCCCTCTCCTGAGTTATTAGTAAATGTTACTTCTAAATTATATTCATCATCTGCAAATATATTTTCTGAATGAGCTATAGTAATTTCACCACCTAATGTAATATTGAAATTTTCACTACCAATACCTGATAGATTTACATCACTAATAGCACTATCTTTTTCATCTACTACAACTGTACCAACAACTGTTCCATTTATATCACTATCTTTAATCCTTTCAAAGAAGCTATCTGCTGTTGGTCTATCCTCTTCTACATTAGTAATATTAATAGTAACATTTGATGGAATGGAACTACCTGATATAGTTATGGCTGTAGCTTGTAAAGTATAGTTTTGATTAGTTTCAAAATCTGGTGGAATAACTATGTATATACTACCATTTGTTTCTACTTTAAAGTGTTCTGCATCAGTGCCTGAGAGATTAATGCTTGTAATATTTCTATCTCCTTGGCTATTAATAACAATATTACCTATATTTGTACCTTTAGCAGTATTTTCTATTACAGTAGTAGTAAATGTAGATAGAGTAGCTACTACATCGGGTACATCTTCTATATTAATAACTACAGATTTAGATATAGAATCTCCTGCATCATTTGTTGCTACTGCTACTAATGAGTATGATGTTATTGTCTCATAGTTTAGGGCTAAAGCTACAGTTATTGTACCATCTATAGCTACACTAAAATATTGTGCATTCCCACCTGATAGATTAATGGCTGTAATAGGTCTATCACCATTTGTTATAATATTTATATTTCCCACAACTGAACCTATAGTTAAACTCTCTTTGATAGTCGTAGAAAAATTATCTATAATAGGCATAATATCAGGAATATCAGTTATAGTAATAGTAACACTTTTAGAGAGACTTATTCCTGCATCATTAGTAGCTACTGCTATAAGATTAAACTTATTTTGTGTCTCATAATCTGGTGATTTTGCTATTGTTATTTGACCATTTGTAGCTACTGTAAAATATTCAGCACCCACTCCTGTAAGAGAAATTTTACTAATTTCACTATCTCCTTTTACTATAATTGGAATATTTCCAGAAATTATTGTACCTACAGGAATATTTTCATCTATTGTTGGAGAAAAATTATCTATAATTGGGATAACATCTGCTACTGGTAGAACAGTAATACTTATATCTACAATATTAGAAGCACCTGCTGTATTTGTGGCAACTGCTTTTAGAGTATATGTCTTTATAAATTCATCTTTTTCATAATCTGGTGGATTTACTACTGTTATAATACCTTTTGTATCTACAATAAAATCCTCTTTACCATCACCTGTAAGAGTAATACTATTAATAGGACTATCTCCAACATCTCTAATATTAATAATTCCAACAATTGTATTTGCTTGGCTATTTTCTACAATATTTGCATTTACTGATTCAATTAATGGCACTTTATTTGCTATATCTTCTAGCGTAATAGTAATATCAGTAGGAGTGCTTGTGCCTCCAGCATTTGTAGCAATAGCTTTTAGGCTATATACCCTTTGTACTTGTGTATCTAATGGTGGTGTGATTGAAAATACTGAAATTCTACCTTTGTTATCTACACTAAAGTGTTCTGCACCAATTCCTGATAGGTTAATGGTTGATATTGGGCTATCTCCCTCGCTTGTGATATTAATTGTACCAACTACACTATTAAGTGCTATATTTTCACGGATATTTGCACTAAAACTATTGATAGTTGGTGCTACATCAGGAATATCTGTAATAGCTATTGTAATACCTTGTGATGTACTATCTCCTGCACTATTAGTAGCTACAGCTGTTAGTACATATTGATATTTCTTTTCATAATCTGGAGGATTTACAATATAAATATTACCTTGTGTATCAACTCTAAAATCTTCTGCGCCATCTCCTGAGAGGCTAATGGTTGATATTGGGCTATCTCCAATAGTTGATATATTAATCTTATCAATAATATTATCTTTAGGGGTATTTTCTATCACTTTGACTGAAACATTATTTATAATGGGTGTTACATCTGCACTATCTACTACGCTTATAGTAATATTTTGTGGTATGCTATCTCCTGCACTATTTGTAGCTATTGCTGTAAGATTATATATATTTTTACTCTCATAATCTATATTTGGATTTTTTCCTAAAGTTACTAATCCATATTTGCTATCTATAGTAAAGTTCTCACTACCATCTCCACTGAGAGTCATATTTGTAATTGGTGTATCACCACTATAAACTATAGTTACTGTACCTATAATAGATGAACCCTCTTGTGAATTTTCTAAGACACTTCCATTAAAGCCCCGAATTACTGGTACTAATTCACCTTTATCACTTAAATTAATAGTTACAGTAGCTGGTTTACTATCTCCTGATATATTAGTAGCCGTTACTAGAAGATTATAACTTTTAAGCTTTTCATAATCTAATATAGCACTACTAGATACTTTAATTGTACCCTCTTTATCAACTGTAAATGAACTACTATTATCACCACTTAAGGTCATAGATGTAATAGGAGAATCTCCTTGGCTTATTATTGCTACTTTACCTACTAGAGTATCACTTGGTGAGTTCTCTTCTATTGTGGCTGTGAAGTTTTCTAATGATGCCACCTCTTCAGGTATATTTACTACTTCAATAGTTACAACAGTTGCTTTGCTATTACCCTCAATATCTGTAATAGTAAGTGCAAGATTATAAGTATTTCTAGTCTCATAATCTATTTTGGCATCTCTATTTAATATTAATAATCCACTCTTATCAATTAAAAAATTTTCGCTACCATCACCACTTAATATAATATCTTTCATTTCAAATATAACTAAATTTGATAAATCTACTCTACCAATAGTTGTACCAAATGAAGCATTCTCATCTATTTTACCCGAAAAAGAGTTTAATATTTCAGGTTCTACAGGAGTAATTAGGGCTGTATCTGATGAACTCCCTCCAGTTTCACCACAACTATTTAATAGTAAAAAAATAGTTGTAATAAATAATATAATTAATTTCTTTTTCATAGTATCCTCCTAGAACCAATATGTAAAGCCAACGGTCAAAATATCTGATGTCATATCAGAATTTGTCGCTAATCCATCAAAACCTGTATCGTCATATAGTATAACATAATCTGCAAATAGGTTGATTTTATCATATAATCTATATGACATTCCTCCACCAAATTGAACACTCTTTACACTTCTAGCTATATCACCCTCGGGGACATTTGTAATCTCTACTTGTCCATATCCTATTAAACCATAAACAGATATATCACCCAATGGATAAATTCCTTTTATATATGCACCAATATTTGTAAAGTTTGTTGGATAATCTTCATTATCTTTATTTATTGTATTTCCACTATCATAATCAACTGCACCTACATCTGCTGAATATCTAATTTCTAGTGCCATATAATCACCATATTGATAACCTACAACTATATTTTTGCCAAATGTTGTAAATTCCTCTTGTGTACCACTATTACTTAGAATTTGATATGATACACCCCCACCTACATAAAAATGCCCTTTTTGTAAATCTACAGATATTGTATCCATTTTGGCTCTTGCATCTGCTATAATACTGCTCTCTCCATAGAGTAGGCTACTACATAAAACTAATGCTGTTGTTAATACTTTAACCTCTTTTTTCATAAAACTCTCCTTTTTGATATAATTTATTTTTCGTTACTAAAAAAGTTGCTAAGATGATTTGATTGAATCTCTTGCATTCTTCCATTTTTATATAATTTAGATATACCACTATTTAATTTACCTATAATCTCATCTACTCTAGGATTACTACTATGGACGATTAGATTCATCTCTAGTAGGGTTGATATTGTCTCTATTGATGATATTATATCTCCTATTCTCATTTCAGATATAATAGCAGAACCTGAAAATTTATCTACTGCTACAAAATCTACTCTATTTTCAACAAGTAGAGTAAAACAATCTTTTTTGTTACTTGGTCTAATAAGTTTAATGGTTTTGCCATCAATTAAACCTTGATTTGTCAAATCAAATGTATATATACCCTTTGGACGACATATTTTACTATTATATACATCTTTTGGAGATAGAGGATTTATCTTATTATCATTTCTCTTATATAAGGTACTAATTGTCTCAAAAATTGGTTTAGAGAATTTGAATTTACATCTTCTTTGTGCATCTTTGCTTAGGTTTGTCTTATTACAATCTGGCTTGTACCATGCTATACCTACATCTGCCTTGCCACTCTCTAGCATATCAAAATGAGTAGAGAAATCTTTGTTCCAAAATATCTTATAGTCATTATCTCCATTTATTTCAAAAATCTCTTGGACTATATGATTTGCCATACCTCCATAGGGTAGGGTAGGGCTAAGGAATGGTTTAAAATCTGTTCCTGATAGTAGTTTAATTCCATTGGCACTTACATTTTTATTAAACTCTTTATCCTCTTTTTTAAACTTAAATTGTCTAATTTGTGGTATTGTTAGTTGAGATTTAATATATATATTAGATGGATTTTTACCAATAGTATCTCTATTAGCATAGTATATAATATCCCATCTCTTAGAGTTTTTATAGAATTTATAAGCTATTGATGCTAAGGTATCACCTTTTTTTACTATATACTTCTTGTTATTCTCTACAATAGAGGCTTTATCATATACTACTCTAAATCCATTATTAAAACGAATTATTGTATCAATATTTCTCATACGATTTTTGCTTCTTGTATTGGTAGCTAGATTTAAGAAACTACCACCTCTTAATACTCTAAAGTCTTTATCTTTTTTATTGTCTTTGTAATTATTACTATAGTAGCTACTACACCACTCCCATAAATTACCTCTCATATCATATAAACCCCATTTATTTGGTTTTTTAAGGGCTACTTGATGGGTATGATTATTAGAGTTTTTAGCAAACCATGCTACATCTTCAATATTGCTACTATCACTATTAGAGGCATACTCCCACTCTATTTCACTAGGTAATCTATAATTATTTCTACCCTCTAAAAAGTTTAATTTTTCTATAAATTGAATAGCATCTCTATAGCTTATATTATCTACTGGGTATAGAGAGCTATTTTGGTGTAATCTATCACTTTTAAAGTATGATGGATTACCACTCATAAGTCTATTCCATTGTGCTTGTGTTACTTCAGTAGTCTGTATATAAAATGAATTTACTCTTTTATCTGTTTTGGGTTGTTCGTTTTTGGGTAGAGTTTTATCACTACTTCCCATCTCAAATGAACCACTAGGAAGCTTTTTAAATCTCATACCAATTGTATTTATAAACTCTCCTAGTCTATCCATATTTCTAAAAATTGACTCTTTGGCTACACTATGTAGCGACCACTTAACTCTCTTGTAGTAGTATGGATAAATAATCTTCCAATAGCTATCACCATCCTCTCTTATATTATCCATATTTCTTGATATGGCATCAATTAAATTAGATATATTTTGTACATAATAGTTAAATCTTTTTATGATTTTACTTTTTTGATAATTATATGATATTAGCATAGTAGTTAAGCTATTTGTCTCTACCTCTTTGTTTAGCCATGAGTAGTGAGATGGATTAATATATGATACTTTATAATCACTGCCTAATGTTGGAGATATAAGAGTAAGCTTTTTGCCATCTTTATCACTGATTTTAGATAGTGTTGATGATGGTTTAGACTCTATTAAAATTACGGCATCTATATTTTTATCAATTAATTTTTTGATAGCATTTTTAGATTTATAATGACTCTCTATCCAATCTATGCGATGTTTATGTTTAAGTAATCTTCCTATGGTAGAGAAACTATTTTTGCCAATATCAATATTTACTTTTTTATTTTTTAGGTCTTGAATAGTTTTAATATTAGAATTAGCCCTTACTATAATATAAATATCCTCATCATATAGAGGTAAAATCATTTTGATATTTTTTTCAAATCCATCTACTCTCTCTATATCTCTTTTATAAAGTAGTACATCATAAGGAACTATTGCAAATTGAGCTTTTGGGTCTGTGAGGACTTTATCTATTATTTGTAAATGAGTACCATAATAGATATTTATATTCATACTTCGTTCTGTAATTTTTTTAATATCTTTTGCTATATTATAATCAATATCATTTTCTACTAATAGATGAATTGTAGTATCTTTATTAAAAACTTCACCATATAATATATGAGTAAAAAGAATTAAAAGTATAAGTTGTTTTATTAGTTTCATTATATTTTCCTTTATACCATTACTTTGACTTGACCTGCAAATGAGATAGATATTACACCTGCCCACATACACATAAGTTTAGAACTATCATTAACTGATGGCATATTTTTGACTAATACCATAGGATTAGCAGGTGTCCATGGTGCAACTGTATTTGGAATACAAGGGACAGGAGAACCTAATGCTGCAATTACAGCAGGATTAGCAGGCGATGTACACATTCCAAATGGTGGGATATTAACCATAGGTTTATTATCCATAATATTTGCCATTGGCTTTTCTGTACACATTATCATCTTGTCTGGTAAGATATTTAAGTTACTTGGAGCAACTCCAAATGAACACATCATCATCCCTCCAGTACATAAAGAAAATCCCATTTACTCCTCCTAAAGTGCTACTAGAAGCATCAATAATGCCCCTATTAATATAGGTGAAATACTACTACTAGCATTACCACCATAATCAGACCTAATCTCTTTGGATATATCTTTTATCCCAGCATCTCTTTTATCTACAATATTTACTAATACACCTATTCTATTGGCTTTTTTGACTTTATTAATAGTAAAGTTATCACTAAATCCAACTACACTTGATGGTGCTTTGGCAAACTCTGTATTTATGATAAAATGACTTTTATCTTTGGTTTGATTTTGGGCTAATATTAACATACCTCTCTTCTCTACCATCAACTCTCTACTAGAGAATACTTTATGAAGTTTATTACTATATACAATTGTATAATATATCTTATTAGTAGATGATATAGGTGCAGGAATTACAGCTCTACACATTGATTTTTTACATTTCATTGATGAGAATACTTCATATTTTGCACTCTTTTGAGATTTGAAATATACTCTAGCACTCTCTATAAAATTTTTATCTTCAATAGTTGCATCAATATTTATTCTATAATTTGGTGCATAAAAATCTTTTGGAATAGATTTGATACTTGCTACTAATGGATAGAGTAGTACAGCTAATATTATTATATATTTTTTCATTATTTATACTCCTTGAGTAATAATTTTTCTTTAACTTTAGATTTACCTATAAACTCATAGTTATCTAATAGTTCATATTTTATATCTTCTGTTTTGCTAAGTATATAAAATAGATTTTTATCTAATTTATTAGATTTTTCTATCTCTTCTTGGATATTATTTTTTGTTTTGTTTGAAATATCTTTGATGGTACTAAATGATGATACCCTAGATTTAGAATCACTAGTTAATTTATATACCTTATCTTCTATTAAAAATAGACTATATCTAATATCTTTGATTAGTTCATCTATTAAAAGTTTTAGAAGTTCTCTTATTTTGCTAGTAGAGGTTGAGGTTAATTTATTGGCTGTTATATCTTTGACTTTTGCAATTAGCTCTTTTTGTGTATCTTCATCTCTTACGCTACTATCTTTGACTACACTATTTAGTCTAGATATAAACTCATCTACTCTATCTTCAAATAGCCCCATATTAAGTTCTGTAATAAGTGATATACTATCTTCATATTTCTTGCTAAATTTATCTAATAAGTTATTGACATATACATTCTCTTTTCGTATCACTTGAAGACTATTATCAAATGCAAATGCAAATTTATAATCACCCTCTAGTGTATTAGTTATCTCTTTGAGAGATGATAATATATTATTAAGGCTATATCCATTATTTTCTATATAAAATTCAATAGCTTTAATATTAGTAGAGATTTTAGAAAATAGTTCTAATCTATCTGCTAGACTAAGAGAGTTTAATTCACCTAATTTATTAATATCAATTATACTCTCTAATGCTTTGTCTCTATATTTATCCTCTTTTAATGAGGGTCTATAATCATTATCTAAATATTTTTTGATACTATTATCTATATTATTGAGCAGTAAATCAACTCTTTTCATCTGATTATTTACACCACTTTTTAGCTCATTTAATTTTGGATTTGATGCTTTTGATATAATTTCTTGCTTGAATACTCCATCACAAGTTGGCTTAATTGCCTCATTTATCTCTCCTAATAATATATCATCTCTTGCACTATTATCATTATCATTATCTATTTTTGATACTACATCTTTTATCCCACGATTAATATTCTTAGATAAAATTCCTAGCTCATCTAAAGATGTTTTTTGGATATATTTAATTTTATCTTTATCTCCATTCTCTTTGAGATATATAAAGAAGCTTTTCATCGTACTATCAATATCTTTTATCTGTTTGATAATATAATTAACTAATAAACTAAGTAGTAGTATAGCTAATATAGATAGTAGTGCTAATATTTGTAAAAATGTAGATAGAGATGTAAATTCATTTATCATACTCTTGTTTTTGATAGTTGCTAAAACTACATATTTTATATCTTTGAGATTGAAACTCATAGCTACATTTTGCCCATCATATATATCTTGAAAGTTTTTAGCACTATAGCTATCAGATAATATTTTACTATTAGTAGCTATCTCTCCATATTGTGGATATGATTGAGCTTTAAACTCCTCTTTTGTGGCACTAGATGCTGTAATAATAAATTTATTATCTACTTTAATATAGGATTTTAGAGATAAAAGTTTTGTACCTATGATAGAAGATGATATCTCTCTTACAATAGCTAAATATGATTGAGGGTCTATAAATTCACCTTGGAGTACTTTTTTATGATAATCTAATAGAGATAGAGTTGCTTTTATAAGTGATACCTGAATAATCTCATTTTTCTTATTTTCTATATCTCTATTTTGCATTTTTTGTTCATCTATATAGTTATTAAATACAAATATAAGAGCAAATAGGAGATTAATTGCAATAAAAAGTATGATAATTTTATTTTTAATACTAGGTCTTATTATCATAATGATTCCTTAGCTTTCTTTACTCCATCAATAAGCTCTTTTGGTATCTCTTTGGTAATAGCATCTATCTGCCCACCAATAGGTGATGCTTTGATTTTATCTCCTAATGCTTTTTTCATAGCATCTCTATCAAACTTACCATCAAATACATTGTTTAGCTCCTCTTTAGATAAATCTAAATCATCAGGATTTAATCCCAACTCCTCTGCTAGTTTAGCTTTATACTCTTTGAACTTTTTAGTTACCATATTATCAATTTTTAGGTCTCTTGCACATCTAAATCCTAAATCATTAGATTTATAATCAACTAAATCAAATGCTCTAAAAGATACTGTATTTGGATAACCATTTGTATAGTGCCATGACCCACCACGATTTACTTTTAGTCTTCCTTTTTCTCTATTGACTGGATTTATACGACAATCTCTATACTTTTTGCTAAATATTATATCCATTGTTGATTTCTTCGCACCCTTTTGAGGACAACGAGATGAGTAGTAATCTCTACGATAAGTATCTTCTACCCACTCTCTAACATTTCCTGCCATATCATATAAATCATATTTATTTGGTGGATAACTCTTGACTGCTATTGCCCAATTATGTTTGGATTTTCTATAATTCATATTATTAGCACTCTCTTTATTACCCCATGGAAATTTTTTGAGTTCTAATTTACCTCTAGCCCCATACTCCCACTCTGCCTCTGTTGGTAATCTTTTGCCATAATATTTACAGTAGTTTCTAGCATCTTTATAAGATACATCAACCACAGGCAAATCATCTCCTCCTAAATCTTTATCTTCCATATATTTAGGTGGCTTACTCTTACATGCTAGGGCATCTAAATACTCTTTGTACATCGCATTTGTTACCTCTGTCTTATCAAGATAAAAAGTACCCACATATACACCTGCTAATGGTTTATCTTTGAAATAATCTTTGGTTGTACCCATCAAATATTTTCCACCAATAATCAGACTCATAGGGTCTGTATTAGTAGCTGATGCTTTGGCTTTTGATGCATCACAAGTTGCTTTTTGAGCACAGCTACTAATTATCATAGCAGTTACTGATAATATTAAATATACTTTTTTCATTAGTTATCTCCTATGCTTAATACAAACTCTACATCTTCACTATCTTTAATAGTGAGATTTTTATAAATTACAATAATATCTCTTCTTTTGACATCATAAACAAAAGGATTTTTATAGATATATGTAATTATCTTGTGAGATTTCTTTTTGAGTTCTATATCTCCTGATGGTACGACTGTGATTAGGTGTCTTGGTCTAATTGGTATCTTATCAAAACTATTAGTCCTAAACTCTTTGAGTGTGATATTCATATCTTCACTAGAGTTATTATGGACTTCATAAATATATTTTACCCCTCCATCATTTTTGGATTTAGATTTGAAGCTAAAGCTAATTGCCTCTTCTAAATCAATCCTTTCATGAATAGAGGTGATCGCTGGTTTGACTGCTTCATGTAGATTACCATAAAATGGGTCTATATTTTGGATTGTGTTATAACACTCAAAAGCACTTACCATCGCCTCAATTTTAAGATTAATCTTAGCATCAAGAGTATTTTTGGGTGCTATCAAAAAGTTTTGGACTTCAACTGTTCGTATTCTATCTTTTTTGATATAGTAGCTATGTGGGTTTAACCCTTTTTTCTTTTTGAGATTATCAAAAAACTCATTAGGTAGTGATATTACTTTGAGATTATTATCAAGAAATGTAGATAGATAATCCTCTGGGGCAAACATAAATATAGCATCTATTGCATCTTTTTTAATAGCTTTAATAGACTCTTTTAGGTTTAGACTATGATATCTAATATCAAGAGGTGTACCACTATCAATAGCAATACCTGCAAGATAGAGTTGAGCCATATTTGATGATAATCCTGATGATACTCTCATTCCTCTCATATCATCAATTGATTTAATATCTTTTTTGGATATTAGATACAAAACTGAACTACTAGGAGAACATATAATCCCATAATTATCATATTTTTCCAATCCTAATAGAGAGTTGTTTTTAATCCCTAAAATATCACCTCTTACAATAGCTATATTTGCTTTTGATTTTTTAAGAGAGTTTATCGCATCTAAACTACCCTCTGTTGTGATTTTGCGTAAATTAAGCTCTTCATATTTTTGACTTAAGAATATATCACTTACTCTAATATCTAAATCTCTATCTATAGATATAAAAATATCTTTGAAAATATTAATATTAGATAGCTTTTTATCATATTTTATATTTTTTTTATAATCTCTATCCATAGAGTTTATCATATTTCTTACTACATCTAAATTAGCATTTGTTTTTTTCTTATCTTCTCCAAAGCCAAATGATATAATAAATAAAAGCAATAGAATTTTATACATCTATTTACTCCTCTTTGCTTTTAGTAGGTTTTTCTACTATCTTATTACCATCTTTGAGTACTGTGAAAGTGAAATCTACTGAAGCTACTTCAATTTTATTATATTTTACTTTAATAATCTCTAATATTAATCTCCCTTTATACTCTCCAGCTTTGATAGATTCATTTTTCAAAAAGCTTTTTTCTAGTTTAAATTCAAATGTTCCAATTCCTTCTGGCTTGATAATTTGATTATTTTTAGATACTATATTAATAATCATATTAGCAGTAATTACAGGGCTATCTAATCCATCTATGATTTTATTGTTTACTTTTACAATAATATCACCATCTATACTATTTTTGATATAAAATAGTTTTCTCTCATTAATATTATTAAATTTCAACTCTTTTGGAATAATTAGATAACCATCTTTATATAGCTTATCATGTAGAAGCTCTCTTTTTTCATTAGTTACATCTTTTTTGCTATAATGACTTCTAATACAGACACTTCTTTGTAAATCTCTTATCACTAAACTAGCATCTTTGCCACCTATACCTTTTGCAAGTTTGGGTAATGCTCTACCACACATAATTTGAGATAGTATAAATAGTGCAAAAATAACAGTAGCTAAAAATAGATAAAAAGCATACATAGGGTTTTTATCATAGAAGTAAAATTTTTTGAGGGTAGGGTTAAGAAATGTATTTACAGGAAATTGAGGAATTACAATATTACTCATTACAAACTCATCATGTTGTTTTGAATATTGTATTTTAAATGCACTTACATCATTGGCAATTTGAGCTATTATCTCTGTTTCTAGTGCATCTACTTCACTACCATCTACTAATACTACAGTTTTTATAATATTTTCAAATGTATATGTATTTACTTCACATTTTGCACTACCATGCTTATAATCACCCTTACTATCTAATACAGGTACAAAGATTTTTTCTACAAAATATTGTATCTCAAATGCCGTGTGTGTAGCTAAATATCTCTCTTTAAATACACTTCCACCATTTTCTAATGTAGCAATATCTAAACAACTCATCTCTTTGGCATCTACCAAAAAACCATCTAAATAGACATTAGTACGATATAAAAGACCCTTGGTTGAGGTCTCTATCACAACATTACTAATCTTATTTCTAGCTTTTCCATGACTCTTATGTACAACTTCAAATATATCATCTTCATTATGATTCATAATCTATCTCCTACTTCCTACCTATATCGGAATATTTTGTAAATTTAAAATTTTACCATTCTTACCAAGGGCTACATAATCTTGAACTCTTATAAATTTCTTCATACCCTTTTCTACTCTCATAGCATTTACATAGATACCACTAGTATTTTCTAAATCTTCTATAAAATAACCACTCTCATATATATATATTTTGGCATGTTTAGGTGCAATATCTTCTCCACGGACTATCATATCACAACTCTCATCACTACCTACAATAATATAATCTTTTTTAACAACCTCTTTTTTCTGCTCTTTGAGTATATTTTCCCAATCACCATCAAATATAGTAGCATTATTAAAGTGCAATATCACCTTAGAGAAAAATGAACTCTCTATATTTAAAAAAGGATTATAATACTCTACTTTTAGTGTCTCACTAAATTCAAATATAGCCTTTAATCTTATAAGATTTTTCCAAAGAGCTGTATGAATTATATCATCTCGTTCTATATCTATTTTTAGTGACATTTCTAAAAGTTTTTTGAGACTACTATATAGTTCCCAAGGTCTATTATTAGTGCTTTTTTTAATACTACTAGAAATAGATAAAGAGTAAGATGCAATAGTTGCCATACTATAAATATTTTTTCTAAAACCAAATTCATGTAAAAAATTCCCATACTTATCAAGAGCATTAGATATATGTTCAATATCTTCTAAGTTTAAAAGTATATTTTCACCCAAAATTTTGGGTACATAATTTAAATTAATCTCATTATCTTTGGGTTCAAATGGATTTATTGGGGATTGTATATTTTGAGTACCTTGATGAGATATATAAATTCTACCTAATTCTATTAACTCATTATCTCTTAATTTCTTTTGAGATAGTGTAATTTTGGATGTTTCATTAATATTATAATATATCTGTACATCTTTATCATATTTTGATGGTTTTAGATTATCCATTTGGGTATCATAGGCTATATATACAAATATATGAAATCTATTATCAAATTGTTCTACTAAAATATCTTTTAATAATATATAATTTTTATCCAAAAAGATTATATTACCATTAATATCAATAGCACTACCTGATTTGACAATTAGATTATTATTATCTACTATTAGTTCCAAAGAGCCTTTAAATCCTACCAATACACCTTTTCCAATACCATAAACATTAGCAATAGATATTTTACTACTTAAACAACTCTCATTTAATCCAATCTGTTGTGGATTAAATTTAATTCCATCAATAAAATTTGTTTTATATAACTTCTCTGTAGGTAACATTAATTATCCTCCTCTAAAAACATTTTACGAACTTTGAGATATAATCTATCATATACTTTATCTTCATTTATAATATATCTATCTTTTATGTTATCATATAATAAATCAACTTTATTATCTACTATATTATTCACTTGTGAGATTATTTTAAGTTTATTTAAGTCAGCTCTATTGATAAGGTGTCTATTTTTAAAGAGGGAATTTTTAGTCGTAATCATAGTCATCTCTTTCATAAGTGATTATATCTTCTTTTATATCGTTTTCTATATGAAGTTTATAATTATAGATTATATTCATTTGTGAATTTACAGGTTTCTCTTTTTCAAAAATAGACTCAATAATATTATAAAGCTTACTCTCTTCATCTTCATCTTGAGATAATCTATTTTCAATAACTACACTAAATCCTCTTATTTTAGGGTTGGTAATATGTTGGTTTAGTGGGCTATAAGGATTATCATCAATAGTAATATCAACATTAATTAATGATTTGATAAGTTTGATAAAGTAACCTTTTGTTCCTCTACTTTTATATAACTCTACTACATTTGATACTATTCTTCTTCTAGCTTTTTCATCTGTTATATTACTATACTTAATACCAAACCAAGAGGATAACCAATCTATATAATTAGTTCTATATGGTTTAAAAACTTCATCAATATTGAATATTTTTTCATTAATATCTAATAGTGATGACTGCACACCAAAGAGGTATCTTTTCAAAAAATCTTTTTTATGATACAAAAGAGGTAGATAGTTCATTAAAGAGTATGAATTTAGAGTCAAATCTATACTCTCATCTATATTAAAACTATCAACAGATACCAAAGATAGCTCATCTTTACCTCTTATTTCTACTATTTTAATAGTATTTACCTCTATATTATTTTTATCAAGTAGTACTTTGAGTCTATAATATCCAATAGGCAAATCCTCTTTTAATATTTTTTGAAGATGAGTAACAACATCTCTTTTGGTATCAAATATCATAAGATAAATCCTCTATAATCACATTATCAATATGTACAAGTTGATTATGTGCTAGATTTACCTTGATAATATGCTTTAATGAACCATTAAGAGAAAATTCAATCTCATCAATAAATATATTATTATCAACTTTTTGTATAATAGCATAAAAATCACTCTTATTAATTAGCTTACCAAGAGGAAAACCATCACCTTTATATCCTGTGATAGGG
The DNA here is from genome assembly GCA_027065045.1 of Campylobacteraceae bacterium. Lineage (GTDB taxonomy): Bacteria > Campylobacterota > Campylobacteria > Campylobacterales > Sulfurovaceae > FS08-3. The sequence continues at coordinate 32,390 of JAMOOX010000097.1, forward strand.
TCAAAATATTTAGAGGCATTAGATATTATAGAGTTTGATAAATCAAGCCTAGATACACTATAACCCTCTACTGTATATAGTAGTTTTAGATATACGCTAATTGTTACAACAGTTGGTGGTATTAATATTGGATTTACTGTAAGTAGGCTTCTTTTTTGTAGATAGTTTTTTAAATCATCTAATAGCTTTTTATTGATAAATCCCATATCTTTGATAATTGTTTTGGTGATAGGCATAATAATAACATCACCATCTTTTGCTATACATTTAGCTCTTTTAATAATAGGAGAGAAGTTTTGACAAAGCAGTTCATAATCCTCTACACTAATAGCTCTATCCATAGTTTTAAGAACCGATGGGGCATAACTTTTGAGATTATCTAAGCTATCTCCATCTACTCCATTTTCTGTTTTTTGATGGTTTGTTACACTATCAATATAATTAATAGATTCTCTAATTACACTAAGTTCATCTCTATTTACATTGCCATCTTTACCCATAGTAATACTATAACTAGCAATTCTTACAGTCTCTCCAAGTTCAGGAATAGCCCCATACTCCCCATCTCCAAACTCAATCAATCCATCTATTCCATTAAATCTAAATACTTTATCATCTTTGCCATAATCTATAAATCTATCAACTGCCTTAAACTCATCATCTCCTACAAATACCTTGGGTGGTGCAACCAAATTTTTGGAATTTAATGCAAATCTCAAATCAGGTAACCCATCAGAACGCCCTAATAACTCATCATAAAAAGTCTCTTGTTGGATTACATCTACACTATTTAATAAAACTGCATTAATTGGAGGTGAGTTTTGAAGAGAGTTAAATATTACTCTAGCTTTTATCCACATTCTATTATACTCTTCTATATATAGAGTATTTTTTTCAAGAGCATCTATCATAGGTAGTTCAATAGTTACATTTCCTGATGCTGTAAGCCCATCAGTAGTATCATCTACATTATCTAAAGCTTCCCATTTGCCATCTTTTAGTAATTCCCATTTTATCACTCTTTGTTGTGTAAATATATTTCTCTCTTTTGTATCATTATCTATATCAAAAAATATAGATATGCTATCTTCACTTAAATATGAATCAAATGCCAAAAACAGAGCCTCTTCTCTTTCTCCTACAACATCAAAAAGCTTTGTAGGTAAATCATCAATAAACTCTATATCTTTGTATTTAAAATCATTTAATACAGTACAATCTTGGATATCATCTCTTGGCTTTGAATAGCTTATATATACAGAACTAAATACAGGTGGTCTTAGAGTAGATGGAGTGATTACCATCTTATTATTGATATATTCACTCTTCTCTTCTGCCCCATAATTACCATCTGCTATCCTACATCTTACCCAATACCCCTCTTCTCCATTAAACTCTATCATTATCATATCTTCTGGAATTTCAAACGATACGCTTCCATCTCTTGTCATAAGCTTTGTATCATCTAATACTTTGAGAAAACTCCATTGATTAATATCTGTAGGATACTCCCAAACTAATCTTAGATTATCATTATCTTTTGGCAAAATATACTCAGGATTTAAAGAGTGTTTAATAGATATAGTTATCATAGTATGTGCTACTTCAAAAGCCTCTTTACTATCTATATAAAATATCTCTTCTACCATCTTATCATCTATTTTTGGTCTATTCCCAAATGGATAAAAATCATTATTAAGGTTAAGTGCCTCTCCATTATGAGAACAGTAAGTTGGCAATACTCCACCTTTGACACTACTTGTAACCACACTTACCTCATAAATAGCAAACTCTTTAAGCCATGATGGAACTTCTTCAAAAGTACCTCTCATATAATAGTTCTCATCTTGACTAAATCGTTCTAATACCCACTCTTGAAACTCACTATTTTCACCCTTAAATGTAACAGATAAAATATCAGCATCTTTATCATCTAAAACTAATGAATAGTTATTTAAAATATTAAGAGATTGCCAAGATACACCATTATAAAACTCCCACTTAATATTTTCTAAAAAGTTCTCTTTGATATGATGTATTCTCATAGTAGTAGGTAGCCTAAATACAATAGATATATCAGCATTATAATTAAATACATGAAAAGATTTTGAAGCTAGATAAATTTGTGTAATATTATCACTAGCCCCATCAGCATTAAATGGTGTAAAGCTACCCGTATCTTTTAGCATAGCCATATTATCTACAATATCATCTCTTTCTCTATATGTATTAAATGTTTTGGAGTAGATATTTAATAGTTTTGCATTTGATATACTCAAATCTTTTACTGTTTCAAATAGTACTACCTCTTCATCACCCTGTGGGTCGGTAGTAATGATAGAACCCTCTGGAATAAGTATTGTACTTTTCTTATCGCTAGTTGATTCATACCCCTCACTCAAAGAGAATGTAACTTGCCCATAAGATGGACGAGGTAATCTCTGTTTAATACCTATTAAATCCAAAAATGCCAAATAGTTTTTTTGTGGTACTTGATTAAGTCGTTCTATCACATCTTCATTCATAGAACTTAACAACTCAACAATAGTAATCCCTGGGTCACTAGTATTATGATTTGTCCACTCAGGACAATGTTTTACAATATTAGATACTGCATCATCTCTAATCTCTTGATAAGTTCGCCCATCTAATTTAATATCTTTTAACATACATTTACCTTTATTTAGACTCTAATAGATAAAATGGATATACCAAGTTATCTACAACATTTATCTCTTTAATATAATATGATACATCAATAACTATCTCATTCTTTGCCACTGATTCTACCTCCACACTTTTGACCTCTACGCGTGGTTCCCAGCGATTAATCGCATCATTAACATACATCCTAGCCCTTGCTTGAGTAGCACTATTATTAATCTCAAACATAAGTTCATGTATCTCACAACCAAAATTATAATTCATAACCCTCTCACCAATTTTTGTAGATAAAATTATAAATATAGACTCTTTAATCAAATCCTGCAAAGAAGATAACATAATAGCACCATCACTACCTATATCAAAAGATAAAGATACACCCTTACCCAAAAAAGAATTATCAACCATTATAACTACCTCCTAGCTATCTATTCTCATATCCTAAATCAAAAGAAAAAATTAGTTATATTATATCATATAAGTTGTGTCAAAGTATGTCATTTGAAATTATTCTTTTCTATTTGTTGAGTAATTATAATGTGTATTATACTTAATTGTTTCTAGTCCTCACACAGGAGCGATGGGAACTAGTAAAAGTAAAAATTTGACCCTAAAATCCAATATTTATTTATGTGTACCATTGCTAATAACTTCAAAAAATGTCCTATAAGAAGAACCGCTATAAATATGTTCACAAGATGTAATATAATACTCTCCATCTAATTTTTTACCAAGATTACCAACTTTTAGTAACTTCCCAGATAAGATTTTAGGTTCACCCTCACAACTCCCTGTTGCTTTTAAGTAGTTCATAGATGATGCTGTAAGCTTTGCTTTTGCTATCTCTTTTGCCTCTCCACTTAATATATTTGGAATATCTAGCTTATAATTTTTACTCTTATTCTTTAGCTTACTCTTCACCTCTTTTGTAGCCATCTTTTTAGCACTACCTACTTTTGGCTCATCTCCTGCTTTTACTTTCTCTTCTACACCCTCTTTTTTGACATAATCCCAACTACTTACCATCACCTCTTCAGGAATATTATTAGAATCCATTCGTACTTTAAAATCAATCAAAGTATCATACCAATCAAGATTTACACTTTTTTTCTTATCTTTAAAACGAGCCTTTTTAAATACCATTTTACGATCATCTACGGCTAATTCATATCCTATCAAATCAGCCCTTCTTCGTAAAAAGTCCAAATTAGATTCATTATTTTGGAATATATAATCATGCTTTTTAGAAGTAGTATCAATAGAAGATTGTAATCCTGCCTCTCCTGCCATCTTTTTGGCAATATCGCTATCTTTCATCTTGACAAAAGGACGAGAGTGTGCCATCTCTCCTAATTTATGTAGTTTATCGTAACATATCAAATGAACTTTTGGAGATTGTCCACGAGAAAAGTCATAATCAACTCTTACAATCTCTCCTTGAAATATCTCTTCATACTTTTTAGAACCAATACTTATAGTTATATCTTTACCTATATCAAAGTTTGCATCATCTTGTAGCTTAGTAAGTGGGTCATAAAAAACCACCATCGCTACATCCAAAGCATCAACAGATAAATTTACTTTTATCTTCTCCAAATTTGCATAAACTTCTCTATCTACTTTTTTATTATTAATCTTTATCTCTGCATCTACTAATAACATACTCTCTCCTACTACTTTAAATCCACCAACTAAGCCACTGCCACCTCCACTAGAACCACCTCTATCAACTCCACCACAACTACCCATAATTTATCCTATCTTAGTAATACTTCCCTTTAAAGAAGCAATAGCACTACTCTCTAGCTTTAATGGTCCGGTAGCCTTTACATTTGCCACAGCAGAAGCTTTAATATCTAGTGTAGCTTTAGACTCTATTTTCATTGGTGCTTTTGATATCATATCAAGCTTTGCACCAGCATCAAATTTCATACCTGTTTTTGATTTAAGTTCAATTTTATTAGCCTCAATCTTTAAATTTTTTTCTACCTTAATAGTCATATTCTTTTTTACTTTTACATCAAGTTCATCTTCTGTTTCAATACTAAATTTACCTTTAGCTTTAAGCGTAATTGTACCTTTATCCTCTTCATTAATGATTTCAATAAATTTATCTTTTACATCAAAAGTGATAGAGCGTTTTTCACTTTTATCCATAATAATAATCTTCTCTTCACCATCTTTATCATCAAATGTAATTTTATGCCCACTTCGTGAAGTAAAAGAACGCCTATCATTCTTATCATCATCATTTTTATCAGTTGGAGTATCTTTACCATTCCACAAAGCCCCCAACATATAAGGAGAATTAACATCACCATTCTCAAAAGCAATTAATACTTCATCATCAATTTCAGGGATAAAATAAGAACCTCTCTCTTTACCGGCCATAAAATTAGCAATCCGTACCCAATTAGACTCTTTATCCTTAGCCTCACCCATCCAAGGAAATTTAACCTTAATACGAGCCATTCCATCAGGGTCTTTATTATTAGTAACCATAGCCGTAACAACACCATAAATTCTATTGTCTTGTTCTTTATATCTACTCTGTTGATATTTTTTTAATTGAGGTATCAAACTATATCCTTTTTACTCATTATCTGTTATATTATTTATAGTTGAATCAACTCTATCACTAGCATTATTTATAGTTGAATCAACTCTATCACTAGCATTATTTATAGTTGAATCAACTCTATCACTAGCATTATTTATAGTTGAATCAACTCTATCACTAGCATTATTTATAGTTGAATCAACTCTATCACTAGCATTATTTATAGTTGAATCAACTCTATCA
>JAMOOX010000098.1 GCA_027065045.1 Campylobacteraceae bacterium
AAATTATGCTAATAAACCATCTCTGCTAGAGATTACGAAAAATATAAAACAAAGAGGATATAAAGGTCCTATTTTATTGAGGTTTCCACATCTTATAAAAAAACAGATTTCAACTTTATTTAATGAGTTTAATCGTGCAAAAAAAGAGCTAAATTATAAAGGTGCTTTTAGAGCAGTCTTTCCACTTAAAGTTAATCAATTTCCAAATTTTGTAAATAGTATTATAGAAGTTTCAAGTGAATATAATTATGGTTTAGAGGCTGGAAGCAAGGCAGAACTAGTTATTGCTATGTCTAAAACAACCATAGGTAATCCAATAACTGTAAATGGTTTTAAAGATAAAGAGATGATAGGATTATGTTTTATTGCTGGAGATATGGGGCATAATATTACTGTTATTATAGAGGGAATCTCTGAACTAGAAACTATTATTAAGACTAGCAAAGAGTATAAAAGGTTTTCGATTAAAGTTGGTATGAGAATCAGGCTTCATAGTACAGGAGTTGGTATATGGGCAAAAAGTGGTGGTTATGGCTCAAAATTTGGTCTAAATGCCACAGAGTTACTAGAAGCATATAGCATACTTGAAAACTCTAATCTACTAGAAAAACTATATATGATACATTTTCATATTGGCTCTCAGATGAGTGATATTTTACCTCTTAAAAAAGCATTAAGAGAGGCAGGGCATATATATGCTCAACTAAGAAAAATGGGTGCAAAAAACTTAAATGCAATTAATATTGGTGGTGGATTGGCAGTTGAATACTCTCAACATCAAAGCAAAAGAGATAGAAACTATTCAATTAGAGAGTTTGCAAATGATGTTGTTTTTTTGATGCAAGATATTGCTAAAAATAGAGATGTTAATGAACCTGATATATTTATAGAATCTGGGCGTTTTATAGCATCTTCACATAGTGTTCTTATCGCTCCTGTGTTAGAGCTTTATTCTCGTGAATGCCAAGAACAAACATTAAAATTAAAAGATACAAATCCTCCATTAGTACAAGAACTTTATGAACTATATACCACTATGAATAAATCTCACGCAAGAGAATATCTTCACGATTCATTAGACCATATGGAATCACTTTTAACCCTTTTTGATTTGGGATATATTGATTTGATTGATAGATCAAACAGCGAAATTTTGGTAGATTTAATTATAAAAAAATCAATCTCTTTGTTAAAAGATGAAAATATTCATGAGTTAAAACAGATTCAAGATAAAATTCAAGAGAGATATTTGGTAAATTTTTCTACATTTCAATCTATGCCTGATTTTTGGGGATTGGCTCAAAACTTTCCAATTGTTCCACTCTCTCATCTCTCAAAGCAACCCACAAGGTCAGCAACAATATGGGATATAACATGTGATAGTGATGGTGAAATATCTTATGATGATAAGTTTCCTTTGAATCTTCATGATGTAGATTTAAAAAAAGAGGAGTATTTTTTAGGATTTTTTCTTACAGGGGCATATCAAGAGATATTAGGGATGAAACACAACCTTTTTACCCACCCGACAGAGATTGTAGTGCAATTTGATAAAGATGGAAACTATAAATTAGAGAATATTATTGAAGCACAAAATTTAATGGATATTCTCGATGATATTGATTATGATATAAATT
>JAMOOX010000099.1 GCA_027065045.1 Campylobacteraceae bacterium
TTCTTTTTTCTCTAATTTGAGTATGTCTATTAATATTCTTTTTTCTTTTTTCTCTAATTTGAGTATGTCTATTAATATTCTTTTTTCTTTTTTCTCTAATTTGAGTATGTCTATTAATATTCTTTTTATCTACTTCTAATTGTTTTATCATTTTATTTTTATCAATTAAAGATTTTATATTTATAATTTTATCTATAAATTCTCTAATATCTTGATGTAAATTATATGAAAATACTTTTAGTAATGTTTTGTTGTCAATATCTTGAATAATATCTTCTTCATTAAATAATATAATTTTATCATTATAATCAACATAGTTTTTATTTTGTAGATAATTTTCAAGAATAGTATAATAAAAATCTAAATCATTTGAAGCTAAATTATCTTTATCAAAGATATTCATTTTAAATAAAGTATTTGAAATAAAATCTACACTTTTTTGTGTTTTTGATTTAGATTTATATTGTATATTAATTGACTCATTTTCATTTAATTTATTTAGTTCTTCTATTGTAAGGTATCTAGTAGCCAAAATATCTTTATCTATGATAGAGTTAAATATATGAAATAGTTTAATTTTTTCTTTATTACTAATCATAGCCATATCTTTACTATCAATTAAAGGTATTTGCAAATTATAATTTATAGGTATATCTTTTTCAATTTCATTAAACTCAAAATAAAATGAGATTGAAACTTTATTTTTTAAAAAATTATCTATTATAATTTTTAATCTTTTAGGAGATATTATTTTATAACTTTTTTTATTTTCTAATTTATTTAGAGATGAGAAACTAGTTAATCTTTTAAGAGAGGATTTAATACTTTTTTTAGAAAAAAGAAAATTATTATTTTGGATAGTTTGTATTAATTCAGATGATAAAAAATATCTATTGATTTCAAAAGGTGGTTGAGTTTGATTTAAAAGTTTAATATATTGAAATATAAGTTTATCATTTTCTCTTGTAAGTTCTTGATATAAACTAAAGATAACTTTTTTATTTCGTATAAATGGGGATAATTTATCTCTATTTTGTTGTATCTCTATTTGAATTTTATCATCAAATAAAATATAAACTAATCTCATTTTAATCTACTTGATATGTGTATTTTATGCTACCTATCATCTTTTCATAAATACTATTTTTATACTCAGTTGTACAGTCAATTTTAATTAATGGTTGTAGTTCTTTAATTTCTGCTTGTTTCCCTGCAAAATGGTACTCATCAATACGACACCCTCCACCACAAATATATTTTAGTTCACAACTCATACAAGGCATAACATTATCTACGCTTGACCATTCATAATAATAATTTGCTTTATTAATTATAGTTTTGAAATCATCTTTATTTGTAGCAATAGGTTCTATATCTTCAACTCTATTACATAAGAAAAATTTACCATCACTTGATATAGAGATACCACCATAACCACAATTTTTTAAGCCTGTTCCTATCTCCATATTATGAATAAAATTTCTAATTTCAGCATCAGGATATAAACTATTTGCCAATTTTCTTGTAATTGTAGAATATTCTTTAGCTTTATCTTGAATAAGTGCTTGTACTTTTCTACCAGTAATTAACTTTTGAGAAATTTTAAAATATAAATACTCACTTTGTAGTTCATTTAAGAGTTGTTTAGCAAAATTAATATATGTTTTTTCTATCTCTTTTACATTCTCAAGAGTTGGTGTAGTAGCAATAACAGTTTTTACTCCAGCTTTTACAAATAATTTAACATTATCTAATGCTTGATTAAAATTTCCCTTACCTCTAATTATAGAATTTAACTCTTCATCTGTTCCATCTAAACTAATTTGAACTTCATCTATATACAGTTTACTTTTCTCTATTTTATCTTTATCCCAAAGAACACCATTTGTTAAAAGTGTAACTGACATATTACTCTCTTTTGCAAACTTTACGATATCAAACCATTCTTTATATTGTAAAATTTCACCACCTGTAAATGTAATTGCTGTAATTCCATTATCTTGTGCATTTTTTATAATTTTAAACCATTCTTCTTTTGCTAATTCATTAATTTTAGGTTTACCTGAATACATATAACAATGAGTACAAGCTAAATTACAATCATTTGTAAGATAAATATACAATCCCTCATTATGTGGTGCATTGAATTTTACAGTTTGAGTAGATATAAAGTTTCTATCAATAATTTGACTTATAACAAAATTAAAATCTTCTTCACTATTTGAAAGTTTTGCAACTTTACCTAATGTATACTTCTCATATAAAAGTCCAAATATTTTTTCTTGTTCTTCATTGAATAATCCTATCCAATTTGCAGTATTTTGTGAAATGACTAATAAATAATTATTAATTTTATTATAAAACAAATTTTGTGGTAAATCTAAAACTGTATCTTCTGTTAATTCTATTTCTAAGCTTTCTTCCATTAAATATTTCTCTTTTTATAATTTAATTAGATAGTGAAACAAATCACTATCTATTTGTTTTGATCAAAACAAATTTTTTAGTTATTATTTACACTACAACTTTTAAAACAATATAACGAACCTATTCTTGTATCATCTTTAATTATTTTTTTTGTAATTTTAAAAACTATTTTTTTCATATAACAGTACCTCCTTCATAAGATAAATATATTTTATATAAATAACCTTAAAATAAAATAAATAAAAAGCTTAAAATAAAATAAATAAAAAGCTTAAATATTTAAATTTACAACCTCTTCAACACTTAATCCTGTAATATCTGATATTACTTCTATATCCAAATCTTTTTTTAATGATTTTATGGCTATTTCTATCTGTTTATTCCTTTCACCATCAAGTCTAGCTGTTTCAAGTTCATTTATTCTTTTTCCCTCTTGGATAGATATATAATCATAAACTTCTAACTCTTTAATAGTCTTAAATGCTATATCATTTTTGGGGTCAGCAAATTTCATATTAATCCTTAGTATATAATGATTATTATATCTTAAATACAATTAAGAGTTATTTAAACCTAAATACCCTTAATTTTGCACTTCTACTTCTTGGATTGATTTTTAGTTCATCTTTTGAGGCGATAAGTGGTTTTTTAGTGATAGTTTTGCCTAAATCATTATCTTTGCTACAAGTACATCTAATTGCATGGGCATCACATATACATTTTGTCATCCATTTTTTAAATCTATTTTTAACTAATCTATCTTCTAATGAATGAAATGTAATAAGTGCTATAATTGCTCCTGATGGGGTGGATTGTTCTAGGGTGTCTAATAGTAGTTCTATCTCTTGGAGTTCTCTATTTACCTCTATTCTAATGGCTTGAAACATTAGGGTTGCTGGGTGGATTTTGCCTCCACGGTATAGATTATCTAGGGCTATTTGAGAAAGTTCTTTGGCTGTGCTAATCTCTTTTGAGGCTCTTGTTTGGATAATGGCACTTGCTAGTTTTTTATAGGCTTTTATCTCTCCATAGTGATTAAACATATACTCTAATTTCTCTTGTGAGTAGTTATTTACTATATCTTTGGCAGTGATTTCTTCATCTCTATCCATTCTCATATCTAATACATCACTATCAAATCCAAAACCTCTATCTAGTTTATCTAATTGAAGTGATGATACACCAAAATCAGCTAATACTCCTTTGATTGGTTGTTCTTTGAGAGATGGTAGAATATCTGAGAATTTACCTTTATATAGGGTGGAGCGATTGCTATATGGAGATAATCTCTCTTTGGAGAAGTTTAATGCTTCTATATCTCTATCAATGCCGATATGATTTATATTTGAATGGTTTTTGAGTATCTCAGAGCTATGTCCTCCATAACCTAGAGTACAATCTACAAAATATCCATTATCTAAATCTTTGAAAGAGTCTAATACTTCATTTAATAATACGGGGATATGTGGGGTTTTCATTTTTTACCTTATTTATAACTTTAAGGGTATAGTATCATAAATTATCTTGGGTTATAGAGTAATATATATATTTAACTCAACTATAATAAGCCATTAGATATAATTATAAATTATTATATTTATAAGGAATTTAGATAATGAAAGATAGTTTTACTTTAGCAACATCATATACAATAGGTTCTCATATCTTACCAGGTGAGCCTTTAGAAAATATTCAAAATAGAATAGGTTGTAGTATATCTCTTAAAACAAAAACTTGTAAAGAGATAGTCAAAGGAATTGCATCAAAAGAGATACAGTTAGGATTAATAGAGTCTCCTATATTTGATGAGAATTTGATTTATAGAGAGTGGATGCAAGATGAGTTGGTGGTTTGTTCTAAAGAGCCTTTTGAACAATCTTTAGATAGAGATATAATATCTAATACACATTTAGTATGTCGTGCAAAAGTATCTCCAACAAGAGAATTAATTACAGATTTATTAGATGATTTAGATTTATCATATCAAAGCTTTAAATCTCTTTTTCAAGTAGATAATCCTACTACACTTATTCAAAATATTAAATACTCCAAGCCAAATAGTAATAGAGTAGCAATTCTTTCTAAACTTGCTATTGAAGATGAGTTAAAAAAGGGTGAGCTTTATGCTACAAGAATATATGATATACCTATGATTAGAAAATTTTATGTAGTTTATGACAAAGATTTCAATGGTGCTAAATATATAGATGATATTGTTGATTACCTACAAAATAGTTAATTAATATTTGGTGGAGGAGAATACCACCAAATTATTATATAAACAATAATCTAAATAAAATTAATGTAATATTTATATTGAAGGGAAAAATTTATATAGTTTATAAAATGGGAATGTATATTAGTGGTGACCCCTAGGAGACTCGAACTCCTGTAACATGGATGAAAACCATGGATCCTAACCACTAGACGAAGGGGCCACTAATAAAAATAAGTTACACACAAATCAAAAGTGGTGACCCCTAGGAGACTCGAACTCCTGTAACATGGATGAAAACCATGGATCCTAACCACTAGACGAAGGGGCCACTATTGTTTGGTGAGTGCCATTATATCGGGTTAAACTTAAAATAAACTTAAATATCATAAAATTTATAAAATATTTCAAATAAATCATAAAATATTAAATTAAAACTTGTCAATCATTCAGTAAAGAGTTAATCATAATCTGATAATATTCCAATAACTTTAAATAAAAAAGGATTAAAATGATTAAGAAATTATTAATTGCTATTGTATTGATAGCTATTATTGGGATAGGTGGAGTTTTTTATATGAACTCTAAAGATAATTATGATGCTACTAAATATAGTGCAAATGCAGATAATGGTTTAAAAGTTGGTTCGTTTATTACTTTTACTCTTCCTGACCAATTTGATAAATCACACTCTTTAGATAGTAGTATCAAAAAATTAGTTGTAGTTTTTACCAAAGAGAATGGGCATTTAGCAAATGAGTTTATCTCATCTCAACCAAAAGGGTTTATGAAATCTAAAAATGCTCTATTGATAGCTGATATTAGTAAGATGCCTGTAGTAATTAGAAATACATTTGCTCTTCCCTCTCTTCAAAAAAGTGATTATCCAACAGCTCTTATTTATGATGAGAAATTATCATCTGTATTTAAAAATAGTGAAAAAGAGAAAGAGATACACTTAATTCAATTAGAGAATAATAGATTAAAAAATATTAGTTATACAACTGATGTTAAAGATATAGAGAAGTTTCTTAAATGAAAAAGATAATATTGGTAGTATTAACTACTCTATCTTTAAATGCCACTGATTTGGTAGTTGATATTGCTAAAAATACTCTTATGACATCTCAAAAATCATTTGAATCAGGTTCTCATGATATAGAGGTAGATAGTGAAAATAAAGCTCTTTTTGTAGCATTTAGATATAATCTTGATAGTAGTAGTAATATTAACTATTTTTTGAGTAGTAGTGTAGGATTAAGTGAATATACTAATAATATTAATGGTTTAAATATTAAATCAAATGTGATAAATATAGGTGGAGGGGCTAGATTAAAATTAAATAAAAGCTCCTATATCTCTCTAAATAGTGGTATTACATACTCTGATATATCTACTAATATTACAAATGATTTAGACGCTCTTACATATCAAATAGATATAAAATATGATTATGAGACTACTATTAATGATTATGAGGCATATTTGACTCTATTTAGTGGATATTACTATACAAAAGTAGATGATTTGGCAGTTGATAACTCATCATCAATACTATCTCATATCAAAGTGGGCGTATATTCTCCTGAGTTGATACAATTAGCTAATCTACCATTTAAAGTAGAACTATATGCACAAGAGACATTTTTGGGCAAAGATATATCAGATAATTTAGATATGAGTAATTTTACAACTATAGGAATGGCATTTCATCTATATACTAATACTATTGTACCTTTAGTAGATAATATTTATCTTGATATAAATTATGTAACAGGTGATAATATTGATGGATTACATATAGGTTTAGCACTATCATTTTAGATAAAGTATGATATAATATCAAAAAATATGAAAGGTCTTATTATGTTTAATAAAAAATCCATATTAATTATATCAATTTTATCAACTCTACTTCTTGCAAAAGATACAATAGGTTTCAATGTAAATAGTGAAAGTGTAGAGATAGAGTCTCATACAGATGTTACAGGATATATTCAAACTAGTGATGATGGTACAAAGTTCAAGATAGATACAAGCTATTTAAATACAACTTATAGCTATCTATTTGGTGCAGGATTTAGTGCTAATGGTAGCGTAAAAGAGTTGGAGGGGTTAGAGGTATCTATTGGGGCAAAGTTTATAATGAGTGATAATAAACAAAAGAGTTTTTTTGCTATTCCTTTGATGGCTACAGCTAAATATAAACTTCCAATTGATGATTTACCTCAATCATTTATATCTGCTCAACTTCTATATGCACCATCATCTCTAAGCTTTTCTGATGCTTCATCATATAGTGAGCTTCGTGTTCAAGCTGATGTAGATGTAATAGATAATATTTCAATATTTTCAGGATATAGAACGATTGATACAGATTATCAAAACTATGATAAGAGTTTGGATAAATCTATATATGGTGGATTAAAACTAGCCTTTTAAAACTATTCAAGCTTGGATTAATCCAAACTTGAAGCAAGTGGTAATACTAAAGTAAAAGTAGCACCATCTTTATTATTTCTTACACTTAAAGCCCCATGATATTTTTTAACTATCTGAGTACTCATATATAATCCTATACCTGTACCTTTATCTTCTGCTTTAGTAGTAACATTTGGTTTAAATATATCATCTATAATATGTAATGGTATTCCACCTGCATTATCTTCAATCTCTATAAATATATTTTTCTTAATATGTCTAGAGGTTATCTTAATAGTTCGTTTCTTGATACCATTTTCATTAAAGGCATCTTTTGCATTATTAACAATATTTAAAATCAAATGTTTAAACTCATTCTCTTTTATATCTATTTCACTACTATTATCAACATTAACCTCTATATCAATATGATTTTTTAAAAAGTCATCTTTTATTAATCTTTGAAGAGACTCTATGGAACGCTTGATATTAACTCTCTCTATATTTTGATTATCTCTAAAAAATCTTCTAAATTCATCAAGAGTATTTACCATATGATTTATCTGCATAGTAGTATTATCAAGAAAATCATTGATATATTTTTGGTCAACAATCCCATCTTGAAAATCACTCTTTAATAGAGATTCATATAGAGTAATAGCATTTAATGGTTGCTTCCATTGATGAGCTACGGCATCCATCATCTCACCCATAGCTGCCATTTTTGTCTGTTGTTCTAATGCTTTATCTTGGACTATTCTTCTTTGTAGTTCATAATCAATTTTAATCTCTAGCGTTTCATTAAGTGCTTTTAATCTCTCTTCTGCTTTGAATTTATCTTTTACTTCTCTTTTAAGTCTATAATTCATATATAGTATAGCACTAGATATAACAATAAGAATAGATATCATAAATATACTCATATCGATATTAATATAATAGCTAATAACTCCAATTGATACAAGTGTAAATATTAAAATCATTAATATTATATGCATTTAAAATCCTTTTGTCATAAATAAAGTAGTAGTAGAGTATAAAAATAATAGAAATATAAAGTTATTTATCTAATACTTTTATCTATGTTGAACATTATAGTTATGATACCAAATATATTATTAAATATCAATAAAATATTTAATAATAATTATTTTCCTAAACAAAATTCGCCAAACATCTTATCCAATATTTCACTACTATTATATGGTTTTGATATTGAACTTATCTCTTCTATTGCTTGTTGTAGATGATATGAGAAAAACTCTAACTCCTCATTTTTAAGTGGTAAGATAGAAGAGTCTATCTCATTTTTGGCTTTTGTTACTGCTTCAATTTGTCTTGTAGATATCAGCATAAGCTCCTCTCCCTCACCTATGGAATTTAAGATTTCTAATAGTTTATCAGTGATTAATCTATTATCTTTTTTTGTACTAATTTCAAGAGGATTAAACTTTGATAACATCTTGCTATCTATTATTTGTGCCAAATCAGATTTATTAATAGCTACTATAATATGCTTATCTTCAAGTTTATTTAATAAATCTATAATTTTACTATCTTCATCATCTACTTCTCTACTACCATCAAAAAGTGCTATTGTAATATCTGACTCTTGAAGTGATTCCAATGAACGCTCTACTCCAATTTTCTCTATATCATCTCTAGCATCTCTTATCCCTGCTGTATCTACAAGTCTAATAATATGAGTACCTACTCTAATTTGTTCTTCTATGGTATCTCTTGTAGTCCCTGCTATATTACTTACAATAGCTCTATCATAGCTCAAAAGTGAATTTAGAAGTGAGCTTTTACCTACATTTGGTTTACCTATAATAGAGACTTTAAACCCCTCTATCAATCCTTTTCTTCTATGGCTAACTTCTACTATATTTTGCATCTTATTTGAGAGGCTATTTAATTGTGATAGTAAATTATTTATTATATCATCAGGAATATCCTCTTCGGCATAATCTATTAATACCTCACTATAAGCTAAGGCTCTTAAAAGCATCTCACGGCTATCATCTACAAAATCTTTAAGCTCACCTTTGAGCTGTTTTGCTAATATTTTGGTAGCATCAAGACTTTTTGCCTCTATTAGCTTTGCTGTTGCTTCTGCTCTAGTTAAATCCATTTTACCATTTAAAAATGCTCTCTTTGAAAACTCTCCTGCTTTTGCAAGGGTAGCACCATAGAATAGAGCAGTCTCAAGAATTTCTTGGGCAATTACCAATCCACCATGGCATTGAAACTCTATAATATCTTCACCTGTGAAGCTCTTAGGAGATACAAAATATATAACAATAGCTTGGTCAATTAAATCATTATCTCTATTATAAAGAGATGATAGAGTCGCATATCGTGGTTTAATCTCATTCTTTTGTGATATTTTTTTAGCGATACTAAGTGCATTATCCCCACTAAGTCTAATAATAGATATAGAAGATAACCCACTAGCAGTAGCTATTGCTACTATTGTGCTAGACATTTTTTTTGGGTGTTGAGAAGTCATTAATTACTATATATTTATCGCCATCTCTTTGAGTTTTGACTGCTACATATTTATTTGGAAATTCTGCACGAAGCTCTTCAAGGGCAAGTTGAATTAATATTCCATCTAATGGTCTAGTTTTACCTCTACCATTTTTATTAATATGTTCAATTACAGGTTTTACATAACTCTTAATCATCTCTTTTTGTGATGCTAGAAATTGTGCTATTTCAAGTTTGACATATAAGTTATATTTAGATTGTAGCCAATTAAAAAGCATATATGAAAGAGCATTATATCTATGCCCCTCTTTACCAATAATAAGTGCTGCATCAATTCCATCTAAATATATTTGAGCCGTAGAGTTATCTATTGTAACCTCTACTATATCAATATCATAACAACTATATGAGAGAAGTTTTTCTATATCTTTTGTGATAGAGACTTCTAATTCATTGATAGTTATATTATCCTCTTCACTATCAATCTCAAATTCATTAATGATAGCATCTGATTTACTATCAAAGAAGTTATCTATTATATCATTATCATTTTTGATTAAAGTTTTATCTATATCATTGATTTTTTTCTCTTCTACTTTAGGTTTCTCTGATTTAATCTTTTTAGTTACTTGTGGTTTCTCAATTTTTTCTTCTACTTTAATCTCTATCTTTTCTTTTTTCTCTTCTTCTTCGCTACATACTGCTACAATAATGGCATTTTTTTTCATAAACCCAAGCAAACCATTGCTTGGGTGTTGAATTACCTCATATTTGAGATTAGTAACAGAACAACCTAACTCAAAGGCTGCTTGCATATAAGCATCTTCAAGTGTTCTTGCTTCAATCTTTTTCATATTTATATTCCTTTAGTGTTTATGGTGTGCTTCAATCTCTTCTTGTTTATGCTTTTCATAAGCACTATTTATATAATACTGTTGAGCAATAGATAAGATATTGTTTGTTAGCCAATATAAAACTAATCCTGCAGGGAATGTAATAAAGAATATTGTCATTACAGCTGGAAGATACATAAAAATCTTCTGTTGTATTGGGTCTGTGATTGTTGATGGTGTAAGCTTTTGTTGTAAATACATAGAAGCCCCCATTAATACAGGTAAAATAAACCAAGGGTCCATTTTTGATAAATCATCTATCCACATAATCCATGGAGCACCTTGAAGCTCAACAGCATTTAATAGTACACGATAAAGTGCAAAGAATACTGGGATTTGTAATAACATTGGAAGACAACCACCCATTGGGTTGGCATCATGCTTTCTATATAATTCCATCATATGTTGGTTCATCTTTTGAGGGTCTTTACCATATCTCTCTTTTATATCTTTCATTTTAGGTGCTAGGTCTTTTAGCTTTTGCATAGACATCATACCTTTATATGAAAGTGGGAAAAGTATTAATTTAACTAATAGAGTAAATAGTATTATTGCCCAACCCCAGTTACCTACATAATCATGCATCCAAATTGTTACAGCAAAAAATGGTTTTGATAAAAATGTAAACCAACCATACTCAATTATATTTGTAAGTTGTGGATTTATAGACTCTAATACTCTATAATCTTTTGCCCCAATGTATCCACCAAGAGCCATATTTTGCTCACCTTGAACAAATATCAGAGGATTATTATCACTATCTTTTAGTAGAGATACCTGCATACCTTTTTCAAGACTATAAAACATTGAACTATAATATCTATCAAATGCAGATGCGATTGAGGCATGGCTAAATTGTTCATTACCCTCTCCATCACCATCTTCAATAACATTAATTATATTATCACTACCTCTAACTAATGCACCTTTTACAATCATAAATTGGCTTTTATCTGCTGTTGGTCTATATCCTGTTGTAATAAAATAATTTTGATTAGATGATAATTTAATATCTAAATCATAATGTCCATCTTTATAAAATTTAATTGTTTTTGTAACTGTTGTTTTTGAAAGGACTTGTGTAAGAGTAACTACTGCACTATCTTTTAAATCAATTTTAGATACAGATGCTGTGTAATATTTACTAAATGCCTCTTTGTTTAAAGCAGGGTCTGCAAATCTAAGTTCAAGTGCCTTAGCTTTTGTATTATCAAAAAGCTCCAAAGCCTTATTCTCATCAGTTTTAAATCTCTCTTCTAATAGAGTAAATTGCCCTATTCTACCTAGATTATCTATCTCAACTATAAAATTATCTGATTTGATTGTAGATATAATTGGTGATGTCTCCACCATAGGTGCATCAATACTACCATCACTATTTACTACTTTAGGTGTAGCTATTGTAGCTGGAGTTGAATTATCGTTACTATTTACTACTTGTGGTGTAGTCCGTGTTAAAGTTGTTGTTTGTTTTGTTGTTGTAGTATTATTTTCATTAATAACTTTAGGTTGAGATTGTTGTATTAAATACTCTAGCCCTATAAAAACTACAAATGATAGAAAAAATGCAAGCATTAATCTTCTGTTTAAATCTGTTTTATCCAATGTTATACCTTTGTTTTACAAAAGTAGATACAAGTATTGAAATCTTCAAACACCTAAACATTATTTAGAAACTATTGCAGTGGTTCTATGAAGTGCATGTAGATATGATTTATTAAGAGATATAAAGCTCTCTGTCAAAATTTGGGGTTTAGCAACTAGTACAAATTCTCCACTATCTAACTTATCTATATTTTTTATAAAAATTGCCCTTAATAGCCGTTTAGCTCTATTTCGTTTAGTAGCATTACCAATTTTCTTACTTGCTACTACTCCTATTTTGTGCATATCGCTTTTTTTATAAAAGAGTACAAACAACGACGAATGCCATACTTTTGTAGCCCCTTTATAGACTCTATCAAACTCTTTACTATTTTTTAAAGATGTAAAGTGTTTTAAACTGCTAATCTTTTTCTACCTTTAGCTCTTCTAGCTGATAGTATTTTTCTACCATTTTTGCTCTTCATTCTAGTTCTGAAACCATGAGTTCTTTTTCTTGGTGTGTTGTGTGGTTGAAAAGTTCTTTTCATTTATACATTCCTTTAAAATATTTACATGTCTTTTAATACACGCATATTGAAACGAAATTTTATCTAAAGAAGACTTAAGAAGATATTATATTTTTATAATGAGTGGTATTTTATTTCACCTAAATGACTTTTATGTCTTGCATTAATATATAATTGAAATGCTTTATATATAATATCTCTTACACTATATCTTGTAGTTCTTACCTCTAGTGCTACACAAGTGGCATCTTTTACTTTTTTCTCTTCTATCAATATTTTAAGCATTCTTTGAGCAAATAGATAACCACCATCTACTGTTGTATCTTGACATATAATAGCATGTAGATTAATTTTTGGGTCAATTGGTTGTAGAATATCACTATCTCTTTTTGTACCTATAATAAAATCATATAGACTATCAACTTCTGCTTTTAAAATTATAATGGTGAATTTTGTATCAGTTTTATCTAGCATATAAGTTAGCATATTAACTATTGTTGTTAATTTCTCTTCCATATTTATGGCAATATTAATCTCTTTTTCACTAAATGTTAAAGATTGTTTTTTTTCTCTATTATCATCTTGTGCCATATTTTCTCTCTTTGTTTTGGGATTGTATTAAATTAGTCTCCACATTATAACAAAAACTGTTTTAAAATCATCTATAAAAATATGTTATAATATCTTAAAAATATATTGAAAGTTTTATAATGTACAAAAATATCAAAACGCCTATGTGGATAATAGAAGAGAAACTTCTAAGAAATAATCTTGAAATAATGGAATATATCAAACAAAAGACAAACTGTAAAATTCTCTTAGCACTAAAAGGATATGCCATATACTCTACATTTGATATAATAAAAGAGTATTTAGATGGATGTTGTGCAAGTGGATTAAATGAAGCTCTCTTAGCATCACAAGAATTTGGCAAAGAGGTACATACATATTCACCTGCTTTTAAAGATGATGAGATAGAAGAGATAGCACAAATATCAAATCACTTAGTATTTAACTCTATTTCACAATTTAAAAAGTATTCCCAAAAAGCAAAAAATATAAATCCTGATATATCAATAGGAGTTAGAGTCAATCTAGAGTACTCAAGTAGTCCTGTTGAAAAGTATAATCCTTGTGGATTGCATTCACGATTAGGAGTTAAAATTGAAAATTTTGATGAGTCTATTTTAGATATTTGTGAGGGACTTCATTTTCACGCACTATGCGAACAGGGTGCAGAGGCACTAGAAAGCGTACTAATAGAGTTTGAAAATAGATTTGAAAAGTATCTTTCTCAAATGAAATGGATAAACTTTGGTGGAGGACACCATATCACTAAAAAGGGATATAATATAAAACTTTTAATATCTCTTATCAAAAGATTTAAAACTAAATATAATGTAGAGATATATTTAGAACCTGCTGAAGCTATTGGTTGGGAAGTTGGTGTATTAGTCGCAAGTGTAGTAGATATTGTCCATAATGGTATGGATATTGCAATATTAGATATATCAGCAGAGGCTCATATGCCTGATACCATTATTATGCCTTATCGTGCAGATATTCGTGATGCAAGAGAGGCTTATAATCTTGACTTTACATATAAAATTACAGGTAATAGTTGTCTTGCAGGTGATGTTATGGGTGATTATAGCTTCAAAAATAGGTTAAAAATTGGAGATAAAATCATAATTGAAGACCAAATACACTATACTATCGTTAAGGCTACTACTTTTAATGGTGTAGCACTCCCATCTATATCTATACTAAGAAGTGATGAAACTTTACAAAAAATCAGAGAGTTTGAATATATTGACTTTAAAAATAGATTATCATAAAATAAAGGATTAATAGTGTTTGGTTTTATATTTCCATCAAAAAATAAAAAAATGGTTAAAAAATGGGTAAAAGAGCATAGAGAGATAGTATCTTTGGCTACAAAAATTATAGAAGCCTATGAAAAAGAGAACTTTAAAAAAGCAAAAAAATATTTAAATAAATTAGATAATATAATAATAGAACATCTAATGCAAGAGGATTTATCATTTTTTAAATTACAAAAAAACCCTGATAAATTAAAAGAAGAGACTATCAAAGAGATAAATGAGTTTATAGAGACATTTGGTGGCACAAAAGTAGCACTGATGAACTTTATATCCAAATATGCAAAAGAGTCAACAAAACTAGATAAAGAGTTTATTAAAACTTTTAAAATATTAGTAGGTATTGTAGCAGATAGAATAGAATTTGAAGAGAATAATCTATATAAAGTATTGGCTAAAGAGTAGAGATTATTCTCTAATCTCCACACCCTCTTTAGTTACAGATATAGTATCATATTTATTATATAATACATTAGAACCATCTTGGACTTTGACAAACTTTCGCTTGGTATAATCTACTTCATAATCTCCATAAGCTTTAACCGAAAAATCAACACAAAGTTTTGCAGATAACTCTATAATATGTTGAGGAAGATTTTGCTTATCTGTTTTGATTATTACATGAGATGATGGAATATTTCTAATATGCATCCATATATCATTTGCCTTTGCTAGTTCTAAAAGCTTTTGATTTTCTCTACTATTTCTACCTACTAATACCTTATAATCTTCTATCCAAAATAGCTCACACTCTTTGAGTTTTGCCTTTTTCTTTTTGGATTTTGCCCGTTTTGGTGCTAATATCTCTATCTCTCTAATATCATTGCTATTTTCAATTGAATATCTTATATTTTTATAAAACTCTTTTTTAGAGGTTAGATTATCTTTTTCTATATATATCTTTTTGGCTCTATTTTTGGCTCTTTTAGAGAGATTAAAAAAATAATCACTTAATCTATTTTTGACTATATTTTTAGGTAACTTAATTGTTATTTCATTCCCATCAAAACCATAAGTTTTTAGAGACCTATCATAAGGTTTAATTTGATATAAATTAGCCAAAATCAAATTAGCATAATCTTGATTTTTTTTATACTCTAATGCTAACTCATCTTCACTAGCAAGAGAGTTTAACTCTTTTGATAATTTATCTATCTTTTTAGTAACCTCTAATACTTTTTGCTTTTTTAATCCATTTAATTTAGAGGTATGATAAGTTTTATAAGAGTTTTCCAAAAACTCATCAATATCTTCTATTGTTTTATCCTCTACCCTACCCTCATAAATAGGAATATCTTGAAGCTTAATATTAGGTCGTACTACTCTAAATGAACTATCACTATCAATATGACGAAGAGCCTCTATCACAAATCCCTCACTATCAATAAGTATAGCATTTGTATTTTTACCAGTAAATTCAAATTGAAGATATATTATCATACTCTTATACTGACTCTTTGGTGCTAATTTAAACCTAATAACTCTATCACCATTAAGCACCTCAACAGCTAAAATCTTAGCAGATGATACTTGTGAGTATATAATATTATCAAAAGGAGCTTGATAGCTCTCTAATGGTCGTTTACTCTCTTTTTTATATATAAAACTATGCCCTCGTGTCATATTAAAAAAATAACTATTATCTTTATCAAAATTAAGTTCAATAGTATTATTATCCACCCGTCTTGCACGATTAATAAACTTAAACTCTTTTAATCTCTCTACTACGGCTATAATCTCATATAATTTCAAACCTACCCCCTAAACATTCACAGATACTTTATAAGTAGGGTCATTCTCTTGATATGCACAAAATGGACCTGCTTTTTTGAGCATATTTCTACAATCATTTGATAGGTATCTAATACTTAGGCTCTTATTAGCTTGTCTATACTTTTCAGTCAAGGCATCTATTGCTTCTACTCCTGAACTATCCATTACTCTTGCTCTTTGGAAATCTATAATCACTTCACTTGGGTCATTTTCTATATCAAACTGCTCTTGAAATGATGTAACTGATGCAAAAAATAGTGGACCATCAAGTTTATATATCTTTTTGCCACTATCATCATAACTAACGGTTGCATATATTTTGGCATGTTCCCATGCAAATACAAGTGCTGATATTATAATACCTGCAATTACTGCTATTGCTAAATCTTCAAAAACTGTAATAATAGTAACGGCTATTAATACAAAAGCATCGGGGCGAGGCATATATTTAATTCTTTTAAGTGATGAAAATTCAAATGTCCCAATACTTACCATAAACATAATTCCAACTAATACAGCCACTGGAATAATTGCAATAATATTAGAAAAACTTACTACTAATATAATAAGTAAAACTGACGCTGTAAATGATGATAATCTACCTAATCCACCTGATGAATAATTAATAATACTCTGCCCAATCATAGCACACCCTGCCATTCCCCCAAAGAAGCCAGAACATATATTCCCACTTCCTTGGGCTATACACTCTTTATTACCACTACCTCTTGTCCCACTCATCTCATCTAATACAGATAGAGTAAGAAGAGATTCTATTAAACCAACAAGAGCCACTAATATAGCAGATGGAATAATAATATATAATGAACTAAAACTAAATAGAGATGTATCAGGCATTACAAAAGATGGCATTGATACATTTGATAAATCTGCTAAATCACCCACAAGTTTAGTCTCCATACCTGTAAAATATACAATAATAGTAAGAGATATAATAGCTACAAGCCCTGATGGAATAGCTTTTGTAAATTTAGGTAAAAAGTGCATAATTAACATTGTAATAATTGTAAGTATATACATAATATAATGCTCACTCAAACTAGCATTTATTGTAGCAATAAATCCATCTACCTTTTGAGATGGAGCAAAAAAACCAAACTGAGCAGATGCAATAACAATAGCAAGTCCATTTACAAATCCAAACATAGCAGGTTGAGGAACTAAACGAATAAATTTACCCATTTTAAGTAATCCTATAATTATCTGAATAACCCCTGCAAATATTGAAGTAAGCAAAATATAATGAAGTATCATCATTGATAATGCATCTTTATCTAATCCACTATGAAGTGCTGATACAGATAACCCCAATGATACAAATACAATAGCCACAGCACCAGTAGCACCAGAAATCATACCTGGTTTACCACCAAATATTGATGTAATAAGCCCAATAATAAAAGCAGCATAAAGTCCAACAACAGGTGAAACACCTGCGATAAATGAGAATGCTATCGCCTCAGGGATCAATGCCACAGCCACAACAGAACCTGAAAGAATATCATTTTTGATATTTTGTCTTGAGTAGTTTTGTAAATTAAACACTATAAAATTCCTTTGATTTAAAAACGAAACTATATCATAATAGTACTTATTAAAAGATATATTAGAGAGTTGATAAAAATAATCACCATAAAAGCAAACTCTAATGGATAATTAGTGATAATTTGATTTATATAAAATACAGCATAAAAAGAAGTTAATGAAAATTCAAACAGATATAGCACATTTTACATCACCACTATATTTAGAGAGTGGTAGAATATTAGAACCTTATGATATAGCTTATGAGACTTATGGTACTCTTAATAGTGATAAGAGTAATGTAATATTAATATGTCATGCCCTAAGTGGTTCTCATCATGCCTCTGGTACTTATGAGGGAGATACAAAAGCTGGTTGGTGGGATGGATTGATAGGTAGTAAAAAGGCAATAGATACAGATAAATTTTTTGTCATATCTACAAATACTATTGGTTCATGTTTTGGAAGTACTGGGCCTATGAGTGAAAATTATCCATCACAACAACCATATAGATTAAAGTTCCCAGTAGTTACTATCAAAGATATGGTAAAGGCTCAAAAGCAGTTTCTAGCAGATATGGGAATATATCATCTTCGTGCCATTGTAGGTGGTTCTATGGGTGGTATGCAAACCCTTCAATTTGGGGTTGATTTCCCTAATTTTGCTGATGATATAATATCTTTGGCATCTACCTATGCTACTCGTCCTTGGACTATTGGATTTAATAAAGTAGCTATGGAGGCTATTCGTAAAGATGTAAGATTTAATAATGGAATGTATCACAAAGATGAGTTCAAAGAGAATGGTTGTGATGGATTGGCAATTGGTAGGGTAGCAGGACATATATCATATCTTAGCCCTGACTCTATGGATAGTAAATTTGGTAGAAATTATGTTAATAATGATGGACTATTTGAGCTATTTGGACGATATGAAGTAGAGAGATATATGGAGTATAATACTGCTAATTTCTCCAAGATATTTGACCCATTAAGCTACCTTTATATTATAAAAGCGATAAATACATTTAATCTAGCTCGTGGATATGACTCTCTTTATGATGCTATTAGTAGAATCAAATCTAATATCCATCTAATTAGCTTTAAAAGTGATTATCTATTTTTTCCAAGTGAAATGAGACATATCTATAAAATGCTTCAAAGAAATGGACAAAAAAGTTCATATTTAGAGGTAGATAGTAGTTATGGGCATGATGCCTTTTTGGTTGAAATTGATAAGTTTGAAGATAGAGTAAGAGAGGTTTTAAAGTAGATATTAATCTACTTTAAATCTCACACTATACTTTATCCTTAGAGAGTTAAATACCACTATCAGTGAGCTTAGACTCATAGATAACGCTGCTATAAGTGGAGTTACAAACCCCATTACAGCCAATGGAATTGTAACCATATTATATAAAATAGAGAAGCCTAAATTCTCTTTGACTCCTCTATATGTTCGTTTAGAAATTACAAATGCCTCATATAGACTTTTGGGTTTATCATCAAGAAGTATTACATCACTTACATCCAAAGATATATCAGCCCCACTACCCATAGCAATAGCAATATCTGATGAAGCCAAAGCAATAGTATCATTTATCCCATCTCCTGCCATTACTACAATTTTATTATCTTTATGAAACTCTTCTATTTTATTGGCTTTATCTTGTGGCAGTAGTTTAGAATATACCTTATCTATACCTACTTCATTAGCTACTCTAATAGCACTCTCTTGATGGTCGCCTGTAAGCATTACAACCTCTACACCCAATTTCTTGATATTAGCAATCGCTTCAACTGCTCCATCTCTAACCTTATCTTGAAGTTCAAATAGTGCTATTAATTGAGAATCTATAGCAAATATAAATAGTGAGTTGGTAGTATTAATATCAATATCTATCCCATTTTCTCTTATAAACTCTATATTACCACCCACTATTTGGCTATTCTTAAATTTAGCTCTAATACCCTTGGCTTGAATGTTTTTAATATCTTGAAGTTCTATCTCTTTTGGATTATCACTCTCTAAATATTTAGCTACTCCCTTACTAATTGGGTGATTAGAACTCTTTAGCAATGAGTATAATATATCTATATTATACTCTTGATATATTTTAGTATCTACTACTTCAGGTTTGCCCTCTGTAATAGTCCCTGTTTTATCAAGTGCTAATATATTAGCCTTTGCCATACTCTCCAAAAATGAAGCCTCTTTAAATAGCAATCCACGAGATGAAGCAATAGATACCCCTACCAATGTACTCATAGGAGTAGCAAGTCCTAAAGCACAAGGACAAGCGATAACAATTACAGATATAGATACAATTAAAGCCCTCTCAAAATCACTAATAAATCCAAACCAAACTCCAAAAGTTATCACTCCTATTAATAAAATAATAGTAGAAAAATAACCTGAAATTTTATCTGCTAACTCCTCTATTTTAGGCTTTTTAGTTAATGACTCTTCTAGTAGAGAGGCTATATTATTAAGTAGTGAATTTGAGGCATCTTTGGTAGCTTTGTATCTAATAGTAGAGTCTAAACATATTGTACCACTAAGGATTTTATCTCCAACTTTTTTATAAACAGGCTCACTCTCTCCAGTGATAGAACTCTCATCAAATGATGCCCCACCCTTGATAACCTCTCCATCAATTACTATCTTCTCTCCTGATTTTACCTCTAAAATATCGCCTACTTTGATATTTTCCACAGATACCAATGATTCAACATCATCATTTATCATCATAACTTCACTTGGAGTAGAACCAATAATAGAATCTAATTTATCCACAGCTTGTTTCTTGCTAAGGACTTCTAAATATTTACCTACAAGCACAAATGTAATAATCATTACAACGGACTCAAAATATGTCTCTCCAATTTGAGTAACCATAGCATAAATAGAGTAGATATAAGCCAATAAAGCCCCAGATGCCACCAAAATATCCATATTTACAATATGATTTCTAATCCCAAAATATGCCCCTCTAAAAAATACCCAACCACTATAAAATAGCACAGGAGTAGCCAATAGAAACTCTGCTACATTTAAAATATCTTTAAATCTCTGCTCCATTCCAGTAAAATATCCAGCATATTGAGCAATAGCTATCCACATAATATTCATAGTCCCAAAGACACCAACCAAAATCCTACTATAATAATCTCTTTTGGTCTTATTAGCTCTATCTTCTTGAAGCGATGGGTCATAAGGATAACCATTATATCCAATACTACGAATAACCTCTATAATCCTAGATAATTTTATCTCATCACTATCCCAAACCACTTTAGCCTTATTATTAGTATAATTTATAGTAGCCTCAATAATCCCATCTTGTCTATGAAGCACCTTTTCATTAAGCCATACACAAGCCGAACAGTGAATCCCCTCAATAATCAAATGTATCTCTTTAAGTCCATTATCAAGAGTTTTGATATATTTTCGCTCAAACCCTTCTAAATCAAATTTCTCCAACTCTCTATCAATATTCTCTACTGGTTCAAGTGAATTATTACCTAATTTATCATAAAAACTACCAAGTCCCTCTTCATTAAGAAGATGATAAACACCCTGACACCCCTTACAACAAAACCTTAAATCCCCATCTTTTATCATTACATCATCATTAAATGATAAATTACAGTGGGTACATTTTACTTCCATATAATACCTCTTAAATTATATTTATATGTAGGGTGCGTTTCCTAACACACCTTTATTTATAATAATATCTTATGGTGTGTTATGAAACACACCCTACAAACCCTCTATCAATACCTGCTAAATCTTGATAAAAATTATAATCCTTTATACCTAAACTATCCAAAAATTTAGATAATGGCTCTTTTTGGTCATATCCCATCTCACAAGCTAAATATTTAATATCTCTTGCTTTAGTATCTAAGATAATCTGTCTTAATAGTTCGTCCCCTACTCTACCACCAAACAAAGCAGTTGATGGTTCATAATCTACTACATTTTTTTCTAATTTAAAATCATTAGCAATATATGGTGGATTTGATACTACCATATCTATATTTTGAGTTATATTATCCATTAGATTAGATTTAATTAGAGTAATTTGTGAAGATAGATTAAATTTATCTATATTTTTCTTTGCCAAAGCCAAAGGTTTATCATATAAATCAGTGGCATAGATTTCTAAATGTGGGAATCTTCTTGCTAATACTATTGAAATAGCACCACTTCCTACACCAATTTCTACTAATGAATTTATATTTTTTTCTACTATAATTTGAGAAATTTCATCTATTAATATCTCTGTTTCAGGTCGTGGTATTAAAACCCCACTATTAATATATAGAGTTATATCATAAAAACTAACCTCTCCTATAATATACTCATAAGGCTCATTATCCTCTCTTCGTTCTATCAGATTCCAAAACTCTTCTAAATTTTCTAAATTTTTATCACTATTAAGCTCTAAATAAATTCTATCTTTTTTGAGATAAAAGCATAATAATAGTTGAGCTTCAAATTGTGGTCGTTGGCAACTAGAGGATAATCTTTGGGTTGCTATTTTTATAATATCTTTGATTTTCATATCATTGCTTTAAGATAATTTTTTGAACTTTACCTAAATATCGTTCATTTTCTATTTCATTTTCAAGTGCTACTACAAACTCAAATTCTGTGGGTGAAACAGTACGAATATATACTAATGCATCATCATCAACTATATCAATCTTTAAAATTATCTTTTTAATCGCATTATCATCAATTGATATTTTATTTGTACTAACAGATGATTGAGAACTATAAAATAGTTCAAAAGTATCTTCACTAGCATCTATAAAATCTATCCACTCATTATATTCAATATCTCTATCTACAACTACTTTAAATCTACCTCGTCTCTCTTCTCCAAGATAAAATTTAAAATTAATATTCTTTTTGATATTATGGTCAATTACCAATATTTTACCACCTTTTCTACTTTTTATAAGTCCAAAAGCTACACCTGTTTTAGCAGTTGGTTTTTCCATATCATCTTCACTATTTCCAAGTGGTTCAAATATCTTGAATATTTTTTGTGGAGTAGTTTCTTCTTTTTCTATCTCTTCTTTAAATATTTTATGAACGAATATAGATTTACTTGAATTTCCAGATAAAAATATATTTATAGTCTTAATTTTATCAAGTTCTACATTATAATTAGCAAAGGCAACTCTTAAAGAGTTAAAGAAGTTTTTGACACCTTTCTCTATTCTTTTATATAAAATTATTTTCATATCTTCTATATCTATATCCAAAGAGAAGTTAGCTATCTGTTTTCCATCTATATTTGTAAGATTTACCTCTATAATACCATCTTCAAAATTAACTACCTCACCTTCTACACCTTCCCAAAAAGGTCTTAATTTTTCCATTAAAGTTTTAGTATTCATTTTTGCTTCTTGAGAAATGGATAAGATAGTTTCACTTCCTAAAAAATCATTACATTCAGGAGGTAATATAAACTGTATATCTTGTTTAAGTAAATTATCTTTATTCTTTTTAAATATCTCAAAAGCCAAAAGTTCTAGCAGATTTTCTCCACCTAAATATCTATCTCCCCCTGCTCCAAAATGCTCTATGATATAATCATATCTTCGCTCTTTTTTTCCATTAGCTTCCCTATATACACCAAAATCAAAATCAGTTGTCCCACCACCAAAATCAAAAACACCATAAAATACTCTCTCATCATTTATTGGTTCAAATTTATACTCCTCTAATGCAATAATAGCATAAGCTGATGGTTCACTTGCTCCTTTTATAACTGATAATTTTGCTAACTCTTCTGATTGATTATGTAATTCTTGAGGAAGTGATTTTTTAATTCCTTTATAAAAACTATCTATTATCTTATCTCTAATTTCAATTTCATAAGTTACAGGAAAAGATAAAATATAGTTTAAAAAAATACCATTTCGTTGATTATTAATATATAATCCTAAATAATAAGCATAAAGTTCTATTGGATTTATCTCATCTTTTACTTCCATAAATGGTGGTAAATCTAATATAAATCTATTTTTATCTACAACTTTAAGCTTTTTATTCTTATCTCCTGCCCATTGCTTGAGTTCTGATACAAAAGAGTTAAACTCACTAGAACTACTATTCATAAGAGAGTTAAAGGCTGTATGAGAGATTGTCAAATCTTGCCATTTTGTAGATGGTCTTCCATCTTTAGCTTGATAATCTTTTATAAAAGTATCAAGATTATTAAACTCCATAATAGTAGGATTTTCATAATGAGTAGAGGCAATAATTTTTTTTAAATTTCCTGTACCTATTCGCATTGGATATATTTTTGTATTATCCTTTTGATAAACAACAACTGTACTTTTTGTACCAAAATCAATCCCAATAGTACCATTAACAATAGAACTTTTAGGGTCTCTTGCTACAAGTTTATCTTTTAATTGAATCTCAATTGGATTTTTAAAATTCTTTGCTTCTCCCCATAATTCCCAATGTCCTTGATTTGTATCATATAGCATCTTTTCATTATACTCACTAATATCTGCTCTTATTTTATCTTCATTTAGAAGTTTAGCAATAAAATCATCAGAAGAGAGAATAAAACTTTTATTTATCTTAATCTCTTTAATTTTAAAAAAATCTTCTATTTTATATTCAAAGTCATCTATTAATTTTATATAACTCTTATTATCTTTAAGTTTATCTGGAATTAAACCCAAAACTATCCATCTAAAAAACAGTTCTCTATTTGATATATAAAAATCATTCTCCCTAGTGATACGAAAAATAGGAAGAGCAATAGAGTCATCATTAATATCCTTGAAATAGCTATGATAAGTATCAAATCCTTGAGCTAAATTATCTTTCTTATATAAAATAAAATCTCCAGTTTTAGTAGGTCTTTGATAAGATAAAGCAAATGGTGCAACTGTTAATCTTGTAAGAGATTCATACAATTCCTCTTTTGTTGGTAAATCAAGTCCTTCTTTTATTTTATAATTATCTCTTATATATTCCAAAACTATATCTTTATCTACTCCTGAAGCAAACTTTTTATACTCTAAATCTTTATTTATAAGTCCTAGCCAACAAGCTTTTATATTATTATCATATAGCAAATCATCTTGCATAACCACCCATCTATCCTCTTTCAAAACAACTTTAACTTCTTGATATATATTCTCTAATATTGTATTTTTATTACCTTCTAAAAAATTTATCCAATTATTCTTATATCTATCTTCTAGTTTATCTTTTTCTATAAATATTTTATCTATTAATCTTGTATCAGACTTATTATAATTAAGAGTTGGCACTAAAGTATTAGTACCCATTTTCATAAGAATTTTCTTACTACTTATCTTTTCTTTAAAAATATCTTTTAATTTCTGATATTTCTTTTCTATAAATACATTATATATCAACTTTCTACCCAACTTTTATCCTTTTTTATCATCAAACAGTATATCCAATTTTCATACTATTGCTTCAATGCCACTTTACAAACTTTACCTAAATATTGTTCATTTGCTATCTCACCCTCATTTGCCACAACATACTCTATCTCACTAGGCGATACTATCCTTATATACACCAAAGCATCCTCATCTACAACATCTATTTTCAATATCATTTTTTTAATTCCACTATCATCTATGGATACTTTATTACTACTTACTATTGATTGAGAACTAAAATATAGCTCAAAACTCCCTCTTGAAGCATCTACAAAATCTACCCATTTACCATATTCCTCATCTCTATTTATGATAACTTTAAACTTTTTCTTTCTACTCTCTCCAATATAATATTTAAAGCTTATATCTCTGTTCTCTTTGATATTATGGTCTATGACTAAAATATCACCACCTTCTCTAGTCTCTACAAGTCCAAAAGCCACACCTGTTTTACCTGTTGGCTTCTCCAAATCAGAACCATCTCCACCCAAAGGTTCAAAAATTTTAAATATCTCTTTGTCTGTATTTATAGACTCTTTTAATTCTACTGTTTGTTTGGCTATTTCATTTTTAAATATCTCTTTTACAAGCATAGATTTACTAGAGTTACCTGCTAGAAATATATTTATCTCTTCTATACTTTCAATATTCATATCATAGTTTTCAAATGCCAATCTAAGACTATGAAAGAAATTTTGAACCCCTTTTTCTATTCTCTTATCAAGTATTTCTATCATCTCATCTTTATCTATATCTAACTCAAAGTTTGCTTTTTGCACTGCATTTACATCACTTAGATTAACTGATATTGTACCATTTTCAAAATTTGACATTTCATCTTCTATACCCTCCCAAAAAGGTCTTAATTTCTCCATTAAAGTTTTGGTATTCATTTTAGCTTCTCTTGAGAGTGAAAGTAGTGTCTCACTTCCCAAAAACTCATCACATTCAGGAGGTAAGATAAATTGTATAGATGCTTCAAGTAACTTTGTACTATTTTTCTTAAATATCTCAAAAGCCAAAAGTTCAAGTAGATTTTCACCACCCAAATATCTATCCCCACCTGCTCCAAAATGTTCTATGGCATAATCATATCTTCTCTCTTTTGCACCATTAGCCTCTCTAAATATTCCAAAGTCAAAATCAGTAGTCCCTCCACCAAAATCAAAAACTCCATAAAATACCTTTTCATCATCTTCAGGCTCAAACTCATACTCTTGAAGTGCAATTACTGCATAAGCAGCTGGTTCACTTGCTCCTTTTATCACAGAAAGCTTTG
This sequence comes from Campylobacteraceae bacterium, assembly GCA_027065045.1. Lineage (GTDB taxonomy): Bacteria > Campylobacterota > Campylobacteria > Campylobacterales > Sulfurovaceae > FS08-3. The sequence goes on from JAMOOX010000099.1 coordinate 26,499, forward strand.
CTATCTCTTCTGGCTGATTATGTAGTTCTTGTGGTAAAGATTTTTTAATCCCTCTCTCAAAACTCTCTATAATTTTATCTCTAATCTCAATTTCATAAGTTACAGGAAAAGATAAAATATAGTTTAGGTATATTCCATTATTTTGATTATTAATATAAAGACCTAAATAATAAGCATATATTTCAATTGGATTTATATCATTTTCACTCATTTCCAGAAATGGTGGCAAATCCAATACAAAACCTTTTTTATCCACCATTTTTAATTTTTTATCTCTATTCCCTGCCCACTGTTTGAGTTCTGATATATAAGAGTTAAAATCTGATGATTTAGAATTTAACAAAGAGTTATAAGCTGTATGAGATATAGTCAAATCTTGCCATTTGGTAAAAGGTCGCCCATCTCTTGCCTTATAATCTTCTTCAAAACCAAAAAGGTCATTAAACTCTAAAATAGTTGGATTTTCATAATGAGTAGATTGGATAGTTTTACTCAAATCTCCTGTACCTATTCTCATAGGATATATTTTGGTATTATCTTTTTGATAGACTACAACTGTACTTTTTGTTCCAAAATCAATGCCAACTGTTCCATTGATGATGGAGCTTTTAGGGTTTCTTGCTACAATTGGTTCATTTAGAGTTGCCTTGATAGATTCTGTTAAATCACTTCCATCATCTCTCCAAAGACTCCAATGTCCTTGTTCTGTATCTTCTAGCATTTTTTGGTTATAAGGAGTTATATCTGCTCTTATACAGTTAAGTATAAAACCTTTTTTGTGTTTTCCAAGTGCTTTGTACATATTGTTATATATATTAGAAACAATATCTTTTTCATAAAAAATATTATTATTATAGCTATTATTTACAACTTCATCTTTTGTTGGCAAAACAATGTTATAATTGGTTTGATAATTATCATTTATATACTGTAAAACCTCTTCATTATTTGTTTTAATTTCAAATCTATTATCATTAGAACGATAAGAATAATTATCGTTTTCCAACCAACAAGCTTTACTTTCATTATCATAAATAAGGTTATCTTGCATAGAAATTATTTCATTTTTATTTAAAATAGTTTCTACTTTTTGAAATATATTTTCAATAATGGTATTTGTATCTTTATCTAAAAAGTTTATCCATGTATTTTTATATTGATATTTTACTTCAGCCTTCTCTAAATATATACTATCCACTAATCTTGTATTCAACTTTTATCCTTTTTTATCATCTCCACAATCTCATCTTTCACAAACATCAAATTCCTAAAAATACCTTTTAAATCCTCCATCTTACTACTATCAAAATTGGCACTTACAAAATATTGGTATCTATTCTCTCCTAATTTTTCTAATATTACAAAGTTCCAAATTGCTCCAATAATATAACAACCCTTAATATTCTTCCAACTGTTTAGCTCAACAGCACATATAAGTTCTGCTAAAAGTTGTGGTTCAGGGTCGCTTCCATTTTTAGATGGTTTGTACTCTTGAATAAAGAAATATGGAGATTGTGGATACTCTAAACCTTTGGCTACATAAAAATCACAATATCCATTGAAGTTAATTTTATCGTTTTTATAAGTTAAGTTTTTATGATAAAATTTACCTATTCTCAAATCTTGATTAAAGAATTCAACTCTTTCAATAATAGCACCAATAAAGACTACTTTTAGAGTATCTTCGTTGTATGCTTTCATTATTTTTCCATATTTAGATAATAAATTCTCCAAAAATTTAATTATATTTTCTTTTATTTCAATATTATTATTAAACCAAGGCTCAAATATATCATCGTTAAAATTTCTCTCAATATCTACTAAACTTTCTAAATCATACATCGTAACATCACTAAAAGCTTTTGATTTATCTTTGCTCTTTAATCCTAATAACTCTCTTAGTTCTGCTATCTCTTTTGCTTGTTGCTTTTCTAGTTCACTCATCTATATTTCTCCCAATAGTCTCTATAACCTCATTCTTCACAAACATCAAATTTTTAAAAATACCTTTTAAATCCTCTATTTTACTACTATCAAAATTGGCACTTACAAAATATTCATAATGATGCTTTTTCAATCTTTTTAATATTACAAATCTCCAAATAGAACCCTTAATATAAGAGCCTTTGATAATATTTTGATTATTTAACTCTACTGCTGAAATTAATTCTGCTAAAAGTTGTGGTTCTGGTTCTGATGAGCCTTTCTCTTGTTTGAATTCTTGTATAAAAAAATATGGTTTTTCTGCTTGGGATAAACCTCTTGCAAACATAAAGTCAGTTTCACCATTCAAGATAAATTTCTCACTTTTATAAGTTAATGGTTCATCATATAAACCTGTAAATCTATTTTGCATTGAAAAGAAATCAACTCTATTTAATACAGGAGCGATAAAAAGAACTTTTAGACTCTCTTCTTTGAAGCGACGCATAACCTTGATAAATTTATTAATAAGTTTAGATAAAAACTCTACATCTTCATCTAATAATTTATACTCATAACCAAACCATTCATCAAATATATTATCATCAAAAGATTCTTTAATATCAACTATATCTTGAAGTTGATTATAACTAATTTGACTATATCTATAACTTGGAATTTTATCTTCCACTTCCAATGAAATACCATTTTTGACTAATATAGATTCTAACTCTTTGGTTCTTTTCAACAATTTTTCTATTTGAGTCATATTATCCCACTTTAACTACGGATTTTTTAATTATCTTATTAGTTTTTTTATTTACCCAACCTCTTAAAACTATTTGAGATATATTACCACTTACAGCGTTACTACTATTATCTCGTATATAATCATCTGTATCAAATTTATCATCAATATTTACATTTTGAATAGAAAAAATAGGATAAGCTATGATATATCTACTAAATAAGAAATCAAATATTTTAATCAAATTTGCTATATCAGAATTGCTGTTATCTCTTAGTTCATTTTGTATATAATCCCACAAACTAGATATATTTTTATCTTGTATTCCACAAGCTATAAAGCCTTGTAAACTGCTATCTTTGAAAATACCATCTAATGAAGATTTTGTACTACTATTTAGAGTTTGATATATCTCATAAGCCCTTAAATCATCTTCAAAGTTATTTCTATAAAATTCTACTTTTAAATTTAGTTCTTTATTTGAATTTTTCATCTCTTTTTTTATATTTTCTAATTTATTAATATCATTTTCAAGAGTCTCTTTTTGAGATATTAAATTTGATAATTCACTATCTTTATCTTTTAAATTATCTAATAAATCTATATTCTTATTCTCTTCATCAGCAAAACATTTTTTAAATTTTTCTACTAAGCCTTTTAGCATCTCTATCTCCTTATTTAAATCTTTTTCAATAGTTGGAAGTGGTATTTTAGCTCCATCATTTGACGAGGCTAAAGCCGTAGTTTCCGATGAATTATTTATTATATCTATAATAACCTTTTGTATCTCATCATCTTTTAAAAGTTTTATTAATTTATCTTTTTTCATCTTTATAACCTCTTGTTTGTTTTCTAAAAGCATTTGCTAAAGAGTTTGATTTATTGGAAACGATGATTTTGACCTCATTAAAGGGTGAGGCTGAAGCCGTCACATCCGATGATTTTTGCAATAATTTATTATCTCTTTTAGGAAATGATAATATAAAATAACCTTTAGATATATTTCTTATATGCTTATTTATATCTTGATTTTGACTTATCTTATTTATTGCACTTATAGTTATTCCACTATCTTGTGGTATATTAAACTCTTTATTATCAGTTACAACTACAAAACTAAGTTCCTCATCTTCATACTCTATTTTCTTTTTAAACCAAATCCAAAATTTAGTTTTATTATATTCTTGTTCTGTTTCACCCAAATATTTTAATGTTTCTAAATTATTATTTATATATTTAGAAACTTCTATTCTATTCTTTATATATCGTATAAAATAAGAGTTCATATTAATTTGCTTCCATTCTCATAATCTTATCTTCTATCTCTTCTATACTCATATCTGGTTCAAGTTTTTGATACATATCCACTAATAAATCACCTGTCTTTTGTTCATCTTTAAAGTCTAGCTTACCATTCATATAATCTGAAAAATTATTATCAGTTTTATTCTCTTTAAATGTATCTATTGTAGCCATAATCTCACTCTCTTGCATTTTCTGTTTTGACACTTCTACCCAAAAGTCCATAGGTACAGAAGTATCTAATTTACTCTCTATACTTTTAGCAACAATAGTCCCACCAACTGCTTTTCGTACCATTTGCTCTTTCTTATCTGCTTTTTCAAATGCTTCTTTATCTAACTCTATATCATTTTTAAGATGTTCTATATACTCTGTAATAGAATCAAAATCTTCAGGTTTTTTATCTGATTGTAATGCTCTTGCACCCAAATCATCAACATTATCATCAGCAGATATTACATCTATTAATTTCCCTATCATCTCTATTACTTTTGTAACCTCATCTAGCTTATCTCCTGCTAATTCCAAAAGCTTTGTTGCCCCTGTTACTAAAGCTTTTCCAACCACTTCAACTGCACTAGATACAGCCGACACACAAGAACTTACAAAACTACATACTGCTCCCCATAAACCCATCTTATCTCCTTCTTAAATAATTTTTATCATCTTTATTAAATTTAATCTTATCATTCTCTATCACATCTTTTAAAAACTCTTTTAAATACTCTATTCTATCTTGATTAGATAAATCACCATTACCACTATACATATTTGTAACAATATCTACTGATATTTTATCTAAATTATTAATTAACCCATTATCTATTAGATACTTTTTTAAATCAAATTCAAACTTCTCGGGATAATTATCAATTATACTACTCCAACCATTTATTAAATCTATATCAAAATGAGTCTCTTTTTCAAGAAAATCATTAGGATAATAATCAATACAAATCTCTCTAATCTTATCTTTTGATATTATATCAGTTGTTGTTGTACTAAGATTATCTAATGGTTTTATCTGTACTTGCAAAGCTTTTGGGAAATCTTGACTAAAAATAATGGCTCTTCCTGTTTCAAGATTGGATAAAAACTCTTTTTGTTCATCTTGAAGTGCCATAGTATTACCTATTGCCTCTTTGTCATCTTTTGCAAATAGTTTATGAACTATTTTAGTATTTGTATTTTTTAGAACTTCAGGAGTTAGTTTATTTGGAATTTGGTCAACTATAATCAAAGCCTCTCCATATTTTCTAACCTCTGCTAACATATCTGTAAATACCTCAACACCTTACTTTAATATAATCTCACCAATATCATCAATATCAAGAGCTAACTCTTTGTTAGAATTTTTCTCTTTTGCTATTCCAAAATAAAAAGAGACACCTCTCTCATCCCCTAGCAATAAATAGACAAAACTTATTCCATCTATTCGTAATGAACTAATAACATTCTCAAAAGCCTCTTTTCGTGGAGATTTCTCTTCAAATGTTAATTCTTGTATATGATAAAGTATAAAGTCTTTTTTTAATAACTCTTTTGCTTTTTCTAGTTTGTTAATTTTGAAATTATCTGATAAATTTGAGCTATTTTCTAGTATGTCTATGAGTGGTTTTTTATTCATATTTTAAATTCCTTTTAAATATATGGTAGGGTGGGTTTCCCAACCCACCAAATATTTAACCAAGCAATAATATTAAGATGCTATCGCTTTATCTTCATATCCCAACTCTTTGAGTCTCTCTATCACAGGTGGGTGAGTATAGTAGAAAAATATCACTAATGGGTGTGATTTTGGGAATGATTTATTTTCAGTTACAAGCTTTAGTAGAGCTGTGGCTAGATTCTCTTTACCTCCTAGGTTTGCTCCAAACTCATCTGCTTCATACTCATTATGACGACTTACAAAGCTAATTATTGGGGTAAATAAAAAGCTAATTATTGGCATTAGGAGCATTAATAGAGCTATTTTTACTCCTGCTGATGGGACTACTCCAATCTCTAAAAACATCTTATCTGGGATATTACCTGCCAAAAAGAAAGTAACAAATAGTAAAATAGATATTAATCCTAAGTTTTTGAATATATCACCATGCTTAAAGTGTCCTAATTCGTGTCCTAATACTGCTAATAATTCATCTTTAGTTAGTTTTTCTATAAGTGTATCAAATAACACTACTCTTTTACTCTTGCCAAGTCCTGCGAAATAGGCATTTAGTCGGCTATCTTTTTTACTTGCGTCCATACTAAATATTCCATCACTCTTTAGCCCTACACCCTCCATCATAGATACAATAGCACTCTTAAGCTCTCCATCTTCTAATGGTGTAAATTTATTAAATAGTGGGGCTATAAATATTGGGTATACTATATTTGCACCCAATACTACGATAAACATCACACCAAATCCCCATAACCACCAATTATCATAGCTACTAATTATCCATGATAATAGATAGAATATTGCTCCACCTAAAATAATAAATACAAATGATGATTTAAGAGTATCTACTATATAATCTTTTGGTGTCATTTTATTAAATTTAAAATCTTCGTCAATTTTAAACTTCATATATAGTTCAAAAGGGATACCTATCAAAAAGTTTACAAATATAAATCCAAATAGAAAGGCTACACTTTGAGTAATAATATTTTCAAAATGAAATAATCCCTCAATTATACTAAACCCTACAATTATCCACCATAAAAATACAAAATAATCTACAAAAATCTCAACTAATGATAGCTTCTCTTTGGCTACGGCATAATTAGCTGATACCATATATTTAGCACTGCTCATTAGTACTGGTTCTTTTCTTTTTTCATCATTGATATAACCTATCTGCATTACTGAAATATAAAGCTTCATTAATACATATAAGGAATATAAAATTACGACACTCTCTAACATCTGCTTCCTTCTCTAAAATAGACTATATTCATTTTTGATATTATTTATAATACTCTTATCAAGACTATAAACCAAAGCATAATTAAAGTGATTATTTTGAATTATATCTTTGGCATCATCTACACTCTCAAACCATATTGGATTATCCATCATAGTTTTAATTTTTGTATTTGGTGGAGTTAGGACTATACTTTTTATCCATTTACCATTATATTTAATATAATCTTTGGCATCTAAAATATCTTGCATATTATCTACAAATATCAAAACTCTATCACTCTTTTTAGATGTGGTGCTACTCATAGAGTCATCTATAAATATAGGCAAGAAATGTTTTGTATATTTAATTCTATCAATATCATAAGGTAGGTCATACTCTTGGGCAAAATATACTGCTCTACATAGATTATCAAAGTGAAATGGGATAAGTTCTTTCTCTTGATATATAAATTTACCTATTTTAAATGTAGATTTAAATAGAGTGTCCATTATTATATAGCCATCTACTTTTTTGCTAAGTATTTTTGTATCGGGCTTTATCATTGATAATATTTTTTTATCACTTCCTACAAATAGCTTATCATTAGAGTTTAATATCTGTTCAAATGCTTTTTTCCAATTATCTGATAAGATTGTAAGGTTGCTTTTTTGGGTGATAATCATCTTGGCAAAACTAAGTTCGTGCATATTTAAATATCTAATTGTTATATCTTTATTAAGTATTACATATCTCAAAAATCTAAATGATGCTTCATAAATATCATCTACTATAATATGGGCTACTTCATCATCTTCAATTTTAATACTCTTATCATCATAAATAATTGCATAAGCACCTTTTTCTATCGCCTTATTTATCTCTTCTATATCATTAGAGATAAATAAATCACCATTATCTACTTTTGAATAAAATACGGTAGCACCATCTATCTCTGTAACTATTGGAGAGTTTAAAAGCTCTCCGTTTATTAAATTTATTATATTTTCTATTTTCATAATTATCCTATGCTTGAGCCATTCTCTTTTGGACTCTCTGGTCTAATAAGAGATAATCCACTACTATCTTTGACAGCTAATAGCATTCCCTCGCTCTTCATTCCCATAAGTTTAGCTGGTTTAAGGTTGGCTACTACACAAACTTGTGTATTTAATAAATCATCTACACCATACCACTCTTTTATACCTGCCACTACTTGTCGTGGTTCATCCTCTCCAATATCTACTTGAAGAAGTAATAGTTTTTTACTCTTTTTAACCTCTTCTGCTTTGATAACTGTACCTAATTTTAGTGAAGTTTCAAAGAATTTATCAATTGTGATAAGTGCTATTCCCTCATCTTTACTACTCTCTTCTTTTTTGACCTCTTTTTTCTTTTTTTCTGCTTTTGGAATATCTTTTGTAGCTAGAAGTTCCTCTTCTATTCTTGGGAAAAGTGGTGCAATTTTTTCTAATTTAAACACATCTAACAGATTATTATCTATAATCAATTTTTGCCAACTACTATTATTAATTTCAAAATTAAGAGCAGATGCTATTTTGGTAGATGTTTGAGGCATTACTGGATATAACATAATAGATACTTTTGCTAAAATATTTGCTATTAACCCATTTAAAGCCATAGCCTTTTCTTCTTCTCCATTTTTCATCAAATTCCATGGTTGAGAGTAATCAATAGCCTTATTTGCTACTCCTAATGGTCTCCAAAGCTCTTCTAAATATCTATGGATTTGAAGCTCATCAAGAAGAGGTTCAAGAAGTTTAAATGAACTCTCTACACTATCTAACTCATCTTGAAAATATTTAGATATATTACTGCTATCTACCACACCACCAAAATATTTACCACTCATTCCAATCAAACGATTTAGCAAATTACCCAAATCATTACCCAAATCAGAATTAATTCTATCAATCAAAGCCTTTTGAGAAAAATCACCATCTCCACCAAATGGAACTTCTCTAAGCATAAAGTATCTAAAGTTATCCAATCCATAAGCATCTGCTACCTCTCTTGGATTAATTACATTTCCTTTTGATTTACTCATCTTCTCACCATTTCTAGTCCACCAACCGTGAGCACCAATATGTTTTGGGAGTGGTAAATCAAGGCTCATTAAAAATGCTGGCCAGTATATTGCATGAAATCTTAATATATCTTTACCAATTAAATGAATAGATGCAGGGTGAAATTTAATAAGTTTCTCATCATCTCCATAACCCAAAGCTGTAAGATAATTCATCAAAGCATCAAGCCAAACATACATTACATGTTTTTCATCATTCATATCATCAGGAAGCTTTACACCCCAATCAAAACTTGTACGAGTAATAGAGAGATCATTAAGCCCACCCTCAATAAATCTAATAACCTCATTTCTCTTGCTTTTTGGCAAAATAGCATCTGGATTATCTTCATAATGTTTAAGTAATTTATCTTGATAGTTAGAGAGTCTAAAGAAATAACTCTCCTCCTCTACAACAGTTGTAACCTTACCACATTCAGGACAAAACTCATCATCTACAAGTTGAGTTTTTGGAAAAAATGTCTCACAAGAGATACAGTAGTGTCCTTTGTATCTATCTTTATATACATCACCATTAGCAAACATCTTACTAAATGCTTTTTGGACACCCTTTTTATGGTCGCTATCAGTTGTACGAATAAATTTATCATAACTAATACCAAATTCATCCCATAAATTCTTAAATGTAGCAGATATTTCATCAGCATAAGCTTGTGTCTCTTTACCTCTAATTTTAGCCGACTCTTCTATCTTTTGACCATGTTCGTCAGTTCCAGTTAAAAAATAGGTATCTTTACCTACCATACGCGAGTAACGAGCTAAAGTATCAGCGATAATTGTAGTATATGCGTGTCCGATATGAGCCACATCATTTACATAATATATAGGTGTTGTAATATAAGTTTGATTTTGATTAGACATTGTAGTTATTCCTTAAACAAATGAGTTTTTATAGTTAAGGATTTTATCTAAATCTTACTTTGGAGTTGATAAAAAATTATATAACCTTTTATCTCTTTATTTCCTTGAAAGTCAAGTATTGAGTTTAGAAATGAGATTAATACTTCTGTTTTATTCTCATCTCCAAATATCTTTTTAAATACTATATCATTTGTTGGGTTTGCAAATTTCATATTTTATAACCTTTTTTGAGGTTATTATATCATAAATATAATTACTATTTTTACTCCCACTCAATAGTCGCAGGTGGTTTAGAGCTTATATCATAGACTACTCTATTAATCCCATCAATCTCATTAATTATTCTTCTACTAATTCCCTCTAATACATCATGAGGGACATGAGCGAATGTAGCAGTCATTCCATCTACTGACTCTACCATTCTTACACAAACTGTATTATCATAAGTACGATTATCTCCCATTACTCCAACAGATTGAACATTTAACAGTACTGTAAATGCTTGCCAAACTTTATCGTAATATCCTGTGGCTCTTAGCTCTTCTTGCATAATAGCATCACTCTCTCTAATAAGTCTTAGTCCATCATCTGTAACTGCACCCATTGTTCTTATTGCAAGTCCAGGTCCGGGGAAGGGGTGTCTGCCTATCATGTGTTTGGGAAGTCCAAGTTCAAGTCCTAATGCTCTTACTTCATCTTTGAAAATCTCTCTTAATGGCTCTACAAGTTCAAATGTCATCCAATCAGGAAGCCCACCTACATTATGATGAGATTTGATTGTTTTTGATGGTCCTTTAACCGAAACTGATTCAATTACATCAGTATAA
>JAMOOX010000100.1 GCA_027065045.1 Campylobacteraceae bacterium
TCATTATTATTTCCAAAGAAAACAGCCTTTGAAAACTTGTTAGATGCTTCAACTTTATTGAGTTGTTTCTCTATTTTCTGACGAAGTTCAACATCATCAATATAATTAAGTAAAAAATCTGTTTTTATAATCTTGCCTAGCTCCTTGATAGCTCTATATAATTTATGTTGTTTGGAATAGGAAGTAAGTCTCTTTAATAACTGTGTAGCTGTGCTTTTCTTCTCTTTGATTGTTACTATAAATCTTAAAATATCATCCCAATTCTCTTCGATTATTTTGAGATTTATCTTTCTTTTTGGAGTGAGTTTATAGCCAAGATCATTATAATATTTAGGAGAGTTAAATCCGTAGAGTTGTTGGTCTTTAAAGTTCTTAATTCGTGGAGCAAATGAGAAGCCAAGAATATTTGTTAAACCAAAGATAACTTCGGTAAATCCGTGTGTATCAGTTGAATGTATATCACTTTTGACAACATTGTTATTTAGTAGTCCATCTATAACATAACCAGATTCTCTTGCACTTACATTGATAACAACAGCATGAAATAATTTATGGGATTCATCTATAAATGTATAAGAGACGACTCCTTTATATATATTGAAATATTTGAATGAATATCCTGCATTTGTTGAGTCTATTGATTGTGATATATTATATTTTTGACCATCACTTGATGTATGATTTATATCTTTGGATGCTCTCATTAGTTTTACAATTTCTAGTCCATCCATATATTTAATAATCTTATCATTGGCATCAATAGTATTATCTTCACTAAAGTACCACACCTTAGTGTTTTCAAGTTGATTCTCCTTGATACCTTTAGATATTTTTCCTATTTTTGAGAGAGTTAGATTACATCCATATCCAAGTATTCCAGCAAGAAGTAGATTATGATTGGTTTTTACTTTACTGTGAGAATAGTGTTGAAATGATGATAAAAAGTCTGTTTCTTGATGAATAGAGTTCAATATATCGATAACAGAGAGATACTCACTTTGTGGAAAATATTTAGAGATAGAATCTTGAGTTTCATCTTTATCTACCTTTGGTGTTTTAAGTATGAAAGAGTTTTCTGTAGAGGTAAAATGGATATTCTTATTATTTTTGATATTTTCATTTGTACTCTTAAAACTCGCTTCTAGCTTAGTTTTTATTGGTTCAATAAACGTATTGAAATCTATGAGATGCTCTAAACCATGCTCTTTGAGCAGTCTATCTCTATTTTTTTTCCAATACTCTTTCTCAATCATATAAGTATCAAAGTCTTTGTATCGGATAGAATATTTCAGATTGAGTGTTCCTTTTTTAATCGAATCACTTACATGAAAAAAGAGTAATGCTTTGTAAAGTGATACTTTAAACTTATCTCCATCAAATATAATAGCCTTCTCTTCATCACTTAAAAACTCCGATGGTGCTTTGTTTGTAAAGGTATTGTCAGTTTTAAAATAGTTGATAGCTTCAATAATATTTTCATTAGAACTTTTCTCATCAAACTCCACCCCAATCCTTTAAAAACTAAAATTCAAGAGTTGAGTAATAGAATCATCTAAATCCCATCTATTATTGATGAGTTGTTCCTGTATAGATATTGCACC
>JAMOOX010000101.1 GCA_027065045.1 Campylobacteraceae bacterium
GAAGAGGAAGATTTTGAAAAGTTTCCAAAAGATTTAAGTGGTGGTATGCGACAACGGGTTAGTTTTGCAAGAGCTTTAGTAGTAAATCCTGATCTATTATTTTTAGATGAACCATTTTCAGCCCTTGATATTGGACTAAAACAAGAGCTTCAAACTCATCTTATAGAACTAATTTCTAAAAAAGAGGTAAGTATATTGTTTATTACTCACGATATAATGGAAGCTATTAGGCTTAGTGATAAAATCTTACTTCTTGAAGCAGACCCAGGGCATATAGTAAAAGAGTATATTATAGATATACCACAAAATCAAAGAGATGATAAATTTGTATATGAAGAAACAGCAAAATTTTTACAAGATGAAACTATAGTAAAAACATTCAAGTTACAAATGGGAGTTAAATAATGGAAACACAAAACAAACAAGAAGAGAAATTACACGCAACCAATCATTATCTATTTTATCCAGATGAAGAAAATATACCACAATATTTAGCTTATGGATTTAGACCAGTATTTTTACTACTTGCTCCATATATGATAATAACTATGGTATTGTGGGGATTGGTTTGGAGTGGATATTTAAATATTCCTTTTATGAATGATACTTTAACTTGGCATATTTATGAGATGCTTTTTGGGATACTTACAGCTGGAACTATGGCATTTATGACTACTGGGTTACCTGAACTTTTTCCTGGTATGGTGCCATTTGTTGGTAAGCGACTTTATAATATAATGGCTTTATGGATATTAGGTCGTATTAGTTTTTGGACTATAGATATTACAGGGGTTTATTTAACTGCAATTTTAAATCTCTCTATGTTAGCTTGGGTTATTTGGTTTGCAAAAGATACAGTTTTGGATAAACTTCAAAGACATGCAAGTTTAGGATATACACTTGTGGCTATCTTAGGTATAGAAGTATGGTTTTTTGCTTCAAAATTGGGATATGCCATAACTGATGGTATTACCATACTTAAAATTGCACTTGGATTTATAGTTATATTAATTTTACTAGCTATGAGAAGAGTAAATATGGAATCTGTAAATGAACTTATGGAAGATAAAGAGATTGATGATATTTATATCTCACGACCACCATTGACTAATCTTGCTATATTTTGTATATTAGTATTTACAATAGTTGAATTTTATTTTCCAAACAATTCAGCTTTAGGGTGGATAGGACTAGCAAGTGGAGCGGCTATATTAGCTATTACAAGTGATTATATACTAGAAGATAAAAATATCTTAAATCAGCCTTATGTTTGGTATTATGCTTCTATTTTTATTATGTTGGCTACAGGATATACTTTAATGGGATGGGATTTATTAAATAATGATTTTTATGGTATAAATCACTTTAGACATTTTATTACAAGTGGTGGCATAGGACTTGCTTATTTGATGGTTCTTATTACTATTGGTTGGATCCATACAGGGCGACATTTAACTTCAAATATATATACCCATTTAATGGTATTATTTATGATAATTGCAACTTGCATGAGAGGTCTAATACCATTTTATGAAGAGTATAGCTCACAATTATATCTATACTCTGCACTACTTTGGACTG
>JAMOOX010000102.1 GCA_027065045.1 Campylobacteraceae bacterium
ATCTTTAGCTCTTTATCTAATAACTTCTGTGATTTTATTAGCTGAATTATCTTTATCTCTAAATCTCTAATACTTGAAAGTTTTTGTAATTTTTGATGTGAAATTGAATCTATCTGTGCTTTTAATTCTAAAACTTTTTTATTAAATATATTGATTTGTAAAAGAGCGTGTTTATTAAGTTTATCATCAAAGGTCAAAGTTATATTTTGATCTAGAATATATTTACTTTGAGCAATAAGTCTTATTTTTCTTGCATTGTTAGAGTCTAACTTTACTATACTCTCTTCGTTAATTGATTGATTTCTAATCTGATTTAATTTAATAAGCTTTTCACCTTTTTTGATAAATTGCCCCTCATAAACATAAACCTTATCAATAATACCACCATCAAGTGCTTGAATATTGATAACTCTTGTTTTTGGTACAACCTTTCCATTTGCTCTAATTCTTTCATCTATATAGGCAGCATTAATCAATATAAAAAAAAGAATAATAATTCCAATTATTGTATATAATAATATATTATGAATATAATTTTTTTCATATTTTACAGTAAAGAGAAGGTCATCTGTATATTTTAAATCATCTTTTTTCACTATAACCCTTTAGACTTTTTTAGTTTGAAGAGATTTTAATACCTCATCTCTTGGACCATCTTTAATAATTGTACCATTACTCATTATGATAATTCTATCTACTAATTTTAAAATAGATGGTTTATGTGTAACAACAATAAAAGTTTTCTCTTTTATAATATCTTTTAAATTATGTATAATTGATTTTTCAGTTTGAGCATCAATTGAGTCTGTTGGTTCATCTGCTAGAAGTATTTTACTATTACTAGCTAATGCCCTAGCAATTGTGACACATTTTTTTTCTCCACCAGATAGTCCGTCGCCTCTCTCTCCAATAGGCATATCAAGACCCATTTTATGTTTTTTTATAATATTTTCAAGTCCGACTAAAGAGGCTATCTCTAATAACTTTTTATTATCTATATTATCATAACCGACAGATATATTATCTTTTAAAGTTCCTGAAAATAAAATTATATCTTGGGGTATTAAAGAGATAAAAGAGTGAATATCATGAGGATTAATATTTCTAATTTCCATATTATCTATCATTAATGAACCTTGTGTTGGATGATATAAATTGGCAATCAACTTAACAAGTGTAGATTTTCCCGAGCCAACTTTACCCAATATTGCTATCTTTTCTCCTGCTTTAATATCCAAATTTATATTTGTTAAATTCTCAAACTGTGACCCTGGATATTTAAATGATAGATTATCAAAAGTGATAGATCCATCTATATAATCAAGCTTTATATAGCTCTCTTTTGTATATCTTTCATCATCTAGTTTCATAAAATCATCTAGTGCTTTATATGATGTAATTGTAGTATTAAATTGAGATAATATGGCTACAAATTGTGCAATGGGAGCCATAGCTCTACCATTTAAAATCATTGTTGCAATAATTACCCCCATTGTAATACTCTTATCCACCACTGCCATATATGAGCCAACCATAACTATCATAACCGAACTCATCTGTACAATTG
>JAMOOX010000103.1 GCA_027065045.1 Campylobacteraceae bacterium
TTACTATCTATTAGAGATTTTATTTGAGGATATAGTGAGGCACAATCGGTTTTTAAATTGCTTTCAAGTTCTATCCCCTCTCTTGCTGAAAATATAGTAGCCCCATGCCGACCAATATCACGGCTAACCAAAACACTCATACCCTCTTTTATATTACTTACACTAATTCCACTATACTCAATCTCTCCAATACCTGTAATATTAATAAAAAGCTTATCAACTGCTCCTTTTGGGACTACTTTGGTATCTCCACTTACTACAATAGCTCCATTAATCTCAAGCTCACTCTTCATACTTCGCACAATCTTTTCAAGTTCTCTGGTGCTAAATCCCTCTTCTATAATTACACTACAACTAAGATATTTTGGTTTTGCCCCCATCATAGCCAAATCATTACAAGTCCCACAAATAGATAATTTGCCAATATCTCCACCACTAAAAAATAGAGGACTAACTGTAAAGCTATCTGTTGAAAAAGCAAGTTTTCCATCTTCTATTATGGCACTATCTTCATTTTTCTCTAAAATCTCATTTTTAAAATATTTATAAAATATCTTAGATATTAACTCATTGTTCTCTTGCCCACCATTTCCATGTGCTAATGTTATATTTTTTGTCATATTAAATTCCCATATTTATAATAAGCCGAACAAGCACCTTCACTACTTACCATGCAGCTTCCAATTGGACTGTTTGGCTTACAAGCAGTTCCAAAAATCGTACACTCTGGTGGTTTTGCCATTCCTCTTAGAATATCTCCACAGATACAGAGTTTATGGTCTTCAATCTCTGCCTTTGGTAAAATATCTCTATATATCACTTCAGCATTATATCTATCAAACTCATCTCTAAGCTTTAACCCACTATCTGGGACATTTCCAAGTCCTCTCCATCTAAATAGAGATACTTTTTCAAAATATTGATTAATTAAATTTTGGGCTTTGATATTTCCATCATAAGTTACTACTCTTTTATACTCTATCTCTAATTCACATCTATTTTCAATAAACTGCTTAACTATCATACTAATCCCCTCCATTACATCAACAGGTTCAAACCCACTAACGACTACGGGACGACTGTATTTAGTTGGAAACTCTTTATAAATTTTACTTCCTGCAATTACACTTACATGGCTAGGTCCTAAAAAGGCATCAATTTTATTATTATAGCTATCAATATGAATATCTCTACTATCAATCAACTCTTTCATAACTTCAGGCACTGTTACATGATTTATATGAAATAGGATATTTGGTATATTTTGCTTAATTACTTGGTCAAGCAAAACAGCCGTCATTGGGGTAGTTGTCTCAAATCCAATAGCAAAAAATATTATCTTCTTATCTTGGTTATCTTGGGCTATTTTGATACAATCTAATGGAGAATATACAAATCTTACATCAGCACCTTTGGCTCTTGCTTGTTGTAAGCTACCTCTACTTGATGGGACTTTTATCATATCTCCTAAAGTTACCAAAATTACATCACTTTGCATTGATAAAACAAAAGCATGGTCTATTCTCTCTTTTGGCATAATGCAAACTGGACAACCTGGTCCATGGATAAAATTGATATTATCAGGTAATAATTGAGGTAATCCATACTTCATAATAGTATGAGTATGTCCTCCACAAACCTCCATAATATTGATAGTTCTATTTAACTTTTTGGCATCTTGATTTATAATTTTAGCATAAGCCTTAATTACATCTCCATCACGAAAATCATCATATAAATTTTTTAAATCTATCATCTATTTCCACAACTATCATCATCTAAAATTGCTTGTCGCCTCTCCTCTTCGTCCATAGCTTCAAGTATCTCTTTATATGTCTCTATTGATGCTAAGGCCTCTTTTTCATTTATCTTTTCCATTACAAAACCGATATGAAGCAGTACAAAATCACCTATTTTAATATCACTATCTTGCATCATCAAAAGACTAGCATCTCTTTGTACACCCATAGTATCTACACTACATACCGTTTTATCATCAGATATTTCAACTACTTTACTTGGAATTGATAGACACATTATCTCATTCTCCTTTTAAACTCTATCCAATTAGCCACAGCTTTAACAGAGGCAATATCATTAATATTTATCTCTAAAATATCTACATTTGGTTTAAGTTTCCTTGCCTCTTTTTTTTCTGCTTCAATATCATATTTAAAGTATGGTAAAAGGTCTGTTTTTGTAATTAATATTAAATCTGCTTGACGAAACATTACAGGATATTTGGCTATTTTATCCTCTCCCTCTGGGACTGAAACAAGTACGATATTTAAATGAGTACCCACATCATAACTAGCAGGACATACAAGATTTCCAACATTCTCTACAAAACATATATCAATATCATCTAAATTAATATTATGTAATCCTTTATGAACCATAAAAGCATCTAAATGACAAGCTGTACCTGTTTGAATTTGAACTGTATCAATACCCTTGGCTTTTAATCTATTACTATCTCGTTCTGTCTCTAAATCACCCTCTACAACTCCAAATTTAAACTCTGCTACCTCTGATAAATACTCTAATAGTGTAGTTTTACCACTTCCAGGGCTACTCATTAGATTTATTCCTAATATACCCTTATTTTCAAGATGAGTTCTATTATGGTCTGCCTCTTTATCATTTTTATCCAAAATCTTTTGAATAACTGAAATGGTTTTGGCATCATTTAGTTGGGGGTTATGATGAAGGTGTTCGTGTGCCTTTTGATGAGAGTGCGACTCTCCTCCATCTATCTCTGTTATACTACAACCACAATCTTTACACATTTTACTACTCCTTATTTATATCGTAAGAATATTAATTCCCACTATTAATGATACTATACCTGCTATTGTAAAAGTTCTTCTTACATTAGTAATATTACCCAAGAAATTTTGATTAAGATATAATATAACCAATCCAAATGCCATAAAAACAGACATTACACCTAAAGTAAACATAGCAACCATCTCTAAATCAACTACTCCACCTTGAACTGCACCAAGAGTTACAAGCATTCCTCTAACACCCCCAACTCCCATTAAAAGCCCCATGGTAAAAGAAGAAGATTTATCAATATTATTATGAGTGTGTGCATCTCCAAACCAAATATGAATATGCTCTTTATTATTATGAATATGCTTATGAAGATGTATTCTATCACTCCAAACCATAAAAAGAATATATAGCCCCATTGCCATAATTACAGTAGCAGATATAATATCTCCATAAGCTAAAATATCTTCTGAAATATCTATATTTTGTAAAATCTTAGCAAAGATAAAAAGACTCAATCCATGCCCAATAGCAAAAAGAAGTGTAATAAGCATCGTCTTATGCTTCTCTTTACCTATTGAAAAATCTGCTATAGCTGTGAGATGGTCTGGTCCAAAGGCGTGTAAGATACCATACCAAAATATAACTAATAGTGATAACTCCATATAAAACTCCTAGATAATAGTGAATATTCATTCATATTATAGAGAAAATAGAATTAAATATAAGTTAAATTAAATTAATTGGGTATTATTTAATAAGCCAAAATTTGTCCTAAGGCAACTCCACCATCATTTGGTGGGATTTGAGTAGGTGTAATAGCTGTTGGAATTTTATCCAAGATTAATTCTAAAAGGACTCTATTTTGAAATACTCCTCCACTTAAAACTAATGGTAGATTATATTTTTGGTATATTGTATATATTATCTCTACTATTGTATTAAAAAATTTTGAAATAGATATAGTTTTATCTTGTTCTTTTAATATCTCTATTATCATTAATGATATATCTATCTCTCTATCTTCTATTTTAAAGGGATAACTATCTTTGATATTATAGTCATAATACTCCTCCATATAGATACCACTCTCTCCCTCAAAACTGACAACTTGTGAAATATCTAAAAGAGATGCTACTCCATCAAAAATTCGTCCCATAGATGAACTTAGAGGTGAATTTAATCCATTTTTCCATATAATATATTGACTCTTTAATTCATTTGGCTTAAATGCTAAAGTAGTTGGATTTTGAAGTCCTAAAACCTCATCTCCAAAAATATCAAAAAGTAGGCTAAGGGCTACTCTTCTAGGTTCTTTAATAGCCTTTGTCCCACCTAAAAGTCTAAAATATTTAAAATGTGCTACTCTATTATAACCCTTATAATCAGATATCAAAAACTCTCCACCCCATAAATTACCATCATCTCCATATCCAGTCCCATCAAAAGCAACTCCTAAAACCTTTTGAGTGATACTATTTTCTCCCATTACTCCTAAAATATGAGCATAGTGATGTTGAACTTCTTTTTTATCTATAGATAGAGTTTTAGCATATTTACTACTCTCATAGTTTGGGTGCTTATCATAAGCTACTAATTGTGGTTGAAATTTATATATTCTTTTGAGATTTTCTATACTCTGCTTAAAATACTCTACCGAAGCTATACCATCTAAATCCCCAATATATGGAGATATTATCACCTGATTATCAAATCCAATAGCTACACTATTTTTTTGATTTGCCCCAACCGCTAAAATATTTTGAGATAATTGAAATGGTAACTTAATAGATATAGGAGTGTAACCTCTTGCTCTTCTAATAAATATAGTTCTATCTTGGACTACCATTACTACACTATCATCACAACCATTTACTATATCTCTATTATTATCCACTAAATAATCATATATATTTGAGAGCTTTTTTATATCTGTTGTAGTTGTGGCTATCGGCTCATCTGTAATATTAGCACTTGTAGCAACTATTGGACGATTCAATTCATTTAAGATAAGTAGATGAAGTGGGGTATATGGCAAAAATAGTCCTATTTTGGATATATTCGGAGCGATATTACTATCTATATTTTTGGCTTTTAACAAAACTATTGGTCGCTCTTTTGAGGTTAATATCTTCTCTTCTTGAGGGTTGATATATGCTAAGTGATGAGCCATATCTATATCACTTACCATAATAGCAAATGGTTTAGTAGGGCGATTTTTCCTCTCTCTTAACTTTAAAATAGCTTTTGAATTGGTAGCATCACAAATTAGATGATAACCTCCTACCCCTTTGATAGCTAGAATATCTCCATTTTTAATTAGTTTGACAATATTTTTTATTGTTGGAGTAAGGATAGTGCGACCGATAAGTTTTAATTTTGCCCCACAATCAAAGCACCCAATAGGTTGAGCGTGGTATCTTCTATCTAATGGATTATTATACTCATTCTTACAAGCTTTACACATTTTAAACTTTTTCATAGATGTATTATCTCTATCATAAGGCAAATCATAAATAATAGAGTATCTTACTCCACAATTTGTACAAGTTATAAATGGATAGCCATATCTTCTATTTATTGGGTCAAAAAGCTCTTTTTGGCAATCTTGACAAATAGATATATCAGGTGGGATATTAACCTTAATATCCCCACTCTCTAAGGTTTGAATAATTTGAAAATCTTGAAAATCTATATAATCTATCTTGTTATATTTAATATCATCTATTTGAGATAGTGGAGGGGCTTTGGTTTGGATTAAATCTATAAAATCATCTATATTATTAGAGTTAATATAAATCTCTACTCCATTAGAGTTATTGCTAATAGTACCATATAGATTAAACTCTTTTGCTAATCTATATATAAAGGGGCGAAATCCAACCCCTTGAACTCTACCTTTGATGGTTAGTTTGTAGGTTTGCATTAAAATAGACATTATGATTCATATTAGTCTCATCACTAATTTTATTAAAAACTCTTTTATTAGATAATAATGTGCCACTAATTACAACACTATCAATATTCATACTACTTTTTAACTCATCAAGCTCATTAGTTATAAACTCTAAAAAGCTCTCTATTACTCCATAAGATAAGCCTAATTTATCAACACCTGCTAATTTAAAGCTAATTGCTGTTCGTATGGTCATTAGTGGGTCAAAATATGGTTTTCCATTTTGATTGGTAAGTTTATAATCAATTCTCACACCTCTACTACCCAAAAAGTATAAAGAGTTATTCTCTATCTCTTTAGCACCCTCTAAAATATCTTGAGTATCTACAAAATCTAATATTATAGCAATAATTCCCCATAACTGATATATATTTAATTTATTATCAAATTTAATAGTTGATATTTTATCATAGTGTGATTGATACTTCTTTTTATAATTATTAATTAATTTCATACCCTCTTCATCAGTTGAGATAATCTTATTAAATATATCCTCTATTGAGTTAAACTCAAATTCAAATGATAAATACTCTATCAATCCAAACTTCTCTCCATCTACAATAATATTAGAGTAATCTCTATTTAGATTTACTCCTGCTATAGTAGTACATCTATCTTTAATATTATATTCATCTATTATTGAATAGAAATCAACTACTTGTGGATTTACATCTCTTTTAACTCTATCAACCAAACCTCTATTACCATCTATAATTAATATATTATCTTTTGATACTACTACTTCAAGTGGGTCTAACTCCTCTTCTATATTAGTTAAGATTAGTTCTTGGGTTGTCTCTATCTTATCTTTTGTAATAGATAGCATATCTACTCCAATATTATGAAGCTTTTCCATTAATATATATAAAATACCATCATCTGATAATCTAAATCTAATTAACTCATCTTCAATATCTTCATAATCCATTGTAAACTTTAACTTCTTTTTTAGTCGTATAGCAGGTTTTTCAAAAGATGCTAAAGCATTTAATTCATACTCTTCTATATTTGCATACTTTTCTATTGTGGCTAAATCATAAGCTAAAATATCAAAATTTAATCCATTATATATACTATTTGGTAATCCTATAAAGTATTTTCCATAAAATGTATTTATTTTGATAACTTTTCCATCTTTTATCTTTTGGGCTGTCTCTATTATTTGAGTTTCAATATTATCAATAGATACCTCAACATCATTTTTTATATAACCACATACATTACATTGAATAAAAGGATTACAACTTTCTTGAATATCTTTTAGACATTTAGGACATGGTGGAGATGATAGTTTAATATCTTTTATTTTATATTTTTGTGTTGGCATAGTATCAACTACTACAACTTTAGTATCATATAAAAATATAGAGTGAGGCAAAGCATTAGCAAAATTTAGAGCAAACTCTTCT
Source organism: Campylobacteraceae bacterium (assembly GCA_027065045.1). Taxonomy (GTDB): domain Bacteria; phylum Campylobacterota; class Campylobacteria; order Campylobacterales; family Sulfurovaceae; genus FS08-3. The sequence continues at coordinate 7,144 of JAMOOX010000103.1, forward strand.
AACTCCTCTATCTTATCTGCCTCTACAAAAAGTTTTAACTCAAATCCACTCTTGGAGATACTACCATTTAAATTAGACTCTTTTAATTGATTTAAAAATATTCTCTCATAAACTGCTGAGGGAGAGCGATAATTAAAACTATACTCCAATATCATAAGTTATCCCTTTTATATAAGTATTACCACTAACATCTCTAATCTTAATCTTATCATTTTTAATTTTGACCTCTATTTCATAAGATTTAATCTCATCTATAATTACTCTCTCCATAGTCTCACTTGCCTTTACAACCTCATCAGTCATACTAAATGTACTATCTTCTCCAATTACATAGGGAATTACACCCACAATCTTAACAGGTGGTAAATCTCCCATCATCTCTATCATCTGTAGAGTTTGAAGCATTTCAACTTCATGGGCAGAACCATTCCAAGTGATAAAATCAGGTACTTTATCAAAACTAAAAGAGTATATATCTCCTATCTCTCCATCATCTACATTTACACAATCAATTAAGATAACTCTATCATACTCTGTAATAATTGGGATAAGTCGTTGTGCTAGTGTCCCACCATCAATAATATCTACACTATGATTAAATGAACTAAAACTATACTTATCTTCAATTAAATTGGCTAAATGAGGTCCAATTCCCTCATCTCCAAAAAGTATATTTCCTATACCTAATATTAAAATTTTCAAATCTTTCCTTTATATTAAATAGATGATATTAAATAAGAGGGCAATCTTGACTAATCTATGAATAAAGCTGTCTAAGGAGGTTTAAACATTTTCATTAATGATAACTAGAATATTTGACAAAATTTAACTTATTGGATTACCCTCTCATTTAATATCACTTAGTAGTTAGAGAAATCTAACTACTAAAATTGTATTATTAATGTTTTTTATGCCATTTCATACCAGAGAAGATAGCGTCCATTGCCCCTTCTTTACCATAAACTGCATTAAAAATTGCCATATAAACATGACCTAAAACAAACAGAATTACACCCCACATAGTGATATGATGTATCTCTCTTACCATAGCAAGTCCACCCATCATCACCTCTAAGCTCATCATTGGGTCATACAAAAATCCACCTAATCCATCATGATAAACATGAACATAAAGGATAAATCCTGTAATAATAAGTAAAAACATCATAAAATAAAACCCAGCATAAGCCATAAATTGAATAGGGTTATATACTCCACTCAGTTTTGGGTGTTTTGTAATAAAAAGATAATAACCAATCTGCTGTTTCCATATGTCAAAATTAGATATATCTTTAATTGCATCTCTCTCGATTTGATGTTTT
>JAMOOX010000104.1 GCA_027065045.1 Campylobacteraceae bacterium
AGAGATGATGGAAAAATTCTTAGAGGGTGAAGAAATCTCTGAAGAAGATATTAAATCAGCTATTAAATCAGCTTGTATTGGTATGCATGTAGTACCAATGTTACCTGGTACTGCATTTAAAAACAAGGGTGTTCAGACTCTACTTGACGCTGTTGTAGCTTATTTACCATCACCTGTTGAAGCTCCTGCTATTAAGGGAACTGAAATGGAAGATGAAGAGAAAGAGGTTGTAGTTGATTCAACTGATGATGGTGCTTTTGCTTCATTGGCGTTTAAGATTATGACTGACCCATTTGTAGGACAACTTACATTTATTCGTGTTTATCGTGGTTCGCTTGAATCTGGTTCTTATGTTCTTAATACTACAAAAGGTAAAAAAGAGAGAATCGGTAGAATTATGAAAATGCACGCAATTAAGCGTGAAGAGGTTAAAGAGATTTATGCAGGAGAAATTGGTGCTGTTGTTGGACTAAAATCAACTACAACAGGTGATACTCTATGTGATGCTTCTGATAAAGTAATACTTGAAAGAATGGATTTCCCAGATCCAGTTATCTCTGTTGCCGTTGAACCAAAAACAAAAGCAGACCAAGAAAAAATGGGTATCGCTTTAAGTAAATTAGCAGCTGAAGACCCATCATTTAGAGTAAATACTGATGAAGAGTCTGGTCAAACTATTATCTCTGGAATGGGTGAGCTTCACCTTGAAATTCTTGTTGATAGAATGAAAAGAGAGTTTAAAGTAGAGGCTGATATTGGTGCTCCACAAGTTGCATATAGAGAGACTATTAGAAATGCAGTTGACCAAGAGTATAAATATGCTAAACAATCAGGTGGTAGAGGTCAATTTGGACATGTTTATCTTAAAATTGAACCACAAGAACCTGGATTTGGTTATGAGTTTGTTGATGCTGTTAAAGGTGGAGCAATTCCAAAAGAGTTTATCAAACCAGTTGATAAAGGTATTCAAGAAGCAATGGCTAGAGGTATCCAAGCAGGTTATCCTGTAGAAGATGTTAAAGTTACTGTTTATGATGGTAGTTACCATGATGTTGATTCATCTGAAATGGCATTTAAACTAGCAGCTTCAATGGGATTCAGAGAGGGTTGTAGAAAAGCTAATCCAGTAATCTTAGAGCCTATGATGAAAGTTGAAGTAGAAGTACCTGAAGATTATATGGGTGATGTTATTGGTGATGTGAGTAAAAGAAGAGGACAAGTAAATGGTATGGGCGATAGAGCGGGTAGCAAAATTGTTGATGCTTTTGTTCCATTATCAGAGATGTTTGGTTACTCAACTGACCTTAGAAGTATGACACAAGGTCGTGCAACTTATGCTATGGAATTTGACCACTATGAAGAAGTGCCTCAAAATGTAGCAAAAGAGATTATAGAAAAGAGAAATGGTTAATCCATAACTCTCTCCTTTATCTATTAGAGATTTTTTCTCTAATAGATAATTTCAATCCCCTAAAAAATTTAATATTGAGTTCCCAAATATAATTTGGAAACCACAGTTGATTAAATATTAAAATCTATATCTAATATATGCTCTAATATCTTGAGCTTCATCTACGGGATTCATACCTGCAGCTAAAGCATCAGAAATTTTCATAGGTCTTCCATCTGCACCAAAGAAGCCATTACTACCTGTATATTCATAATCAATATTTGTATATCTAAGAGAAAAACTTAGACCTTTTGTAAGCTCTTTTGTATAGTATGCTTCAAACGCATCACCTCTAACAGCTAGTTTTGAACCCATCATAGTATCTTCACCATAAGTAAAGCTTCTCCAATACTGAGAACCATGATTATACTCTACACCAAATTTTCCACCAAAAGCAGGTGCTTGAACTCCAAACCAATATGATGTTCCACTCTCTTCATCTAATGAACCAAGCATTCCATCTGCGTGAGTTGGTCTTGTATTACTCCAAGCAAATGATGCAAAAAGTTTAACACCTGATAGATAACCATCTTCACTTAATCCATCAACTAATAGAGATGCAACAGCACCATCCATATCACCCATAGTACTCATAAAAGCTGGTCTTCCTGCCATTAAGTTTGCCATATTAGCATTATCATATCCTGGTAAATCCCAAGCTCTAAATGCCATAGTTTTAAGTTTATATTGACCATCATCATAAGGAACAAAAATTACACCCAAAAGCTTAACATCATCAAGAACACCATTAACTTCAGCATAATCAGTACCTGTATTACTAAATCTAGGAGATGCATTTGTACTACCCACACCTGCACATAGTTTAATAGACATACCAGATACACCTGTAAGTTTTTCAAGTTTTAACATTGAACTAGCACCATCAAACTCAACATCAATCATGTGGCTTAGTGGAGATTGAGGAGCATCATCTTCTCTTAGACTTGATAAAAATCCAGTAGTTGATGGTCTTCTACCTGCACTTGCAGTCCAACCAAGACCTGTACCTAAGAAATCATCACCAAGATATAACCAATATGCTTGTCTTAATTTCATCTCATTACCAGTTAGAGTCTCATTTGTAATCCAATCAAAACTATCAAATCCAGCACCTCTACCATTTCCAAAATCAGCACCAAATGCTTTATTATAAGCAAGTTGCCCTTTGAAAATTAGATTAGGAGTTGGAGCATAAGCCATATTTAACCATACTCTAGTAGAAAATAGTGAGCTATTTTTTCTCTCAGTACCATCAGCCATAGTATAATTTATATTATCCATTGAAGTTCTTACATCAGCACTCCATTTGATATTATCTTGTGCATCGTGAGCTTTTACTTTATTAAGCTTTTTAGATACTTTTTTAACTTTTTTAGCTGTTTTTGCATTACCAGCTTTAATTTCAGCCATTTCTGCTTTAAGATTTGCAATCTCATTTTTTAGAAATCTCATATCACTAGCAGTTGAGGCAAAAGCCATAGACGATGCTGTGATTAATGAGAGCGTAACAAGTTTTTTCATATATAATCCTTAGAAATTTTAATGGTAAAATAATATCATAATTTTTTATATTTTATATAACTTGGGCTATTAAATTCTTACAATATATATTATCTATCCATCTCACCTGCAATAATATTTAAACTTCCCAAAGTTAAAATAGCATCACCTATCTGATACCCCTCTATTATTTTGGGATAACTCTGCATATGTAAAAAACTAGGAGATTTGACCTTGACACGATATGGAGTACCACTCCCATCACTAATAATAGTAAATCCAAGCTCACCATTAGCAGCCTCTATCGCTCCATAATGAGTTTGAGCAGGTACTTTTACACCATCAATAATAAGTTTAAATTGATTTATTGTACCCTCTATTGAGTTATATAGACTCTCTTTTGAGGGTAGTATAATTTTTTTATCTTTTATACTAATATCACCATCAGGCATATTTTTCATAGCTTGTCGTATAATCTTGATACTTTCTAAAATCTCATAAAACCTTACCATTAATCTATCATGTGTATCTCCATGACTACCAACAATAAGCTCAAAATCAAACTCATCATAACAATCATAAGGTTTATCAAATCTTAAATCATACTCCACACCACAAGCCCTTAAATTTGGGCCACTAAATCCATAGCTAATAGCATCACTAGCACTAATTGGTGCTATATCTTGTGTCCTATCTTGAAATATCCTATTTCGTGTAGTCATAAGTAGAGATTCATCTACACCTTTTTCTATTCTTTTAAGGATATCTTCAAGCTCCTCTTCCCAACCATCATACAAATCATGTGCCAATCCACCAATTCTAGTATAGCTATTAGTCAATCTTGCCCCAGTGAGTTTGCTCAAAAAATCATAAGCACTGTTTCGTGGATTAAATAGATACCAATAGTTAGTTTGAGCGCCCATATCAAGTAACCCAGCGGCCAAACATACAAGATGGTCAATCGCTCGTGAAAGTTCAGATACAATTACTCTAATATATACACCTCTCTTAGGCAACGAAACTCCCAACATATCTTCTACACTTTTAGAAAAAGCAATATTATTCATAATAGCAGAACAGTAGTTTAGTCTATCAGTATAAGGTATAATTTGATTATATGTATGATTTTCACAACTCTTTTCAAATCCACGATGAAGATAACCAATCTCACTTGCCCCTGCCAAAATCTTCTCTCCATCAAGGGCTACTATTGTCCTAATTGTACCATGACTAGCAGGATGTGATGGCCCAAGGTTTAGTATCATCAAATCTTTATCTTCTAAATCTTTGGCTTTTAATATCGGGTCTAACTCATCTTTCATATCTTGTGTTTGAGTACAATACTGCCCCTTTGTTATCTCATAATCTTTTCTTAGTGGGTGTCCTATAAATTCATTATGATTTAAAATTCTTTTGAGTAAAGGGTGATTATTAAATTTAATTCCAAACTGGTCATATACCTCTCTTTCTAGCCAATTAGCACCCTTGTATAGAGAGGTAATAGAGTCTATTTGCTCATTTTTAATATATACTTTAAGTGATAGTATATCTTTGAAATTTTGACTTCTAAAGTGATATATCACTACAAATCTTGATATTGATGTCATATATAGGTTATCTACCCCTACAATATCTAATAAAAAGCTATATTTCAACTCATCTTTTATAAACTTTACTATATTAAATATCTCACTAGCATCTACAATATATAATATATTTTTACTCTGTTCTATCTTTATATTTGTAAATTCTTTCTGTAGTATATCACTATCCATTAAAATTTCCTCTCATATTTAAATAAATAATAAAAATATAAATACTATAAATAGTATAAAGTGTAAAAAGCCCTCTAGTACATTGGTCTCTCCATCATTAAAATTCACCATACTTACTAATATCGTAAGACCCAACATAAACCCTTGAACTGGGCTAAGAGTTAGATTAATCTCCATTCCCATCATCTTAGTTACAACTATAACAGCAGGAATAGTTAGTAAAACAGTAGCTAAACTAGCACCTAATGCAATATTGATAACTGTTTGCATATTATTAGCAGAGGCTGCTCTAATAGCTACAATAAGTTCAGGTGAGGCTGAAATAAGTGCTACACTTACAGCTCCAATTGTAAGTGGAAGCCCCAATTGAGATAGAGTATTACCCATAAAAACAGATAAAATCTCTGCTAATGCTCCAATCAATGCTATTGAGAATATAAGATTAAACCCATGATACCACCCATTTATCTCATTTGGTGCTTTATCAATAGAGTGGTTATTATTACTATCACTAGATGAATATACAAAGAAATATTTATGAGATTTGACCTGAACTTTGGTAAATACTACATATAAAGATATAAATAAAATCACAGTAAAGAGCTTGAAAACCCCATCTAATGCCTCTGGAATAAAATAGGGAATAACCATAGCAATACCAATAGATACCAAAAGCATAGATAGATATGAGTTAGATGAGTCAATATTATATGGTTGTTCTCCATATTTAATCCCACCAATAATAGCTGAAATCCCAAGAAGAGCATTAATATCTAACATAACGGCTGAATATATTGTATCTCTTGCAAGATTAGCATCATGAGCATGAAGCATCATTATAACAATAATTATAATCTCTACTACAACAGCTGAAATTGTCAAAATTAGAGTCCCATAAGGCTCTCCAAACTTATGAGCCAACATCTCTGCATGATGGGCTACACTAAGTGCAGAGTATATAATCACACCAAATAGAACCAAAAATCCAATAATATTACCTGCTGATGATGATATTAGTGAGTGTTCTAAAAAACTAATAACTACAAGTGTAATCATAGCTACAAATAGGCTATACTCTTTTGATAAATCTTTTAATATACTTTTCATAATTTTCCTTTATTTTTCTCTACCATCTAATATTGGTACAAATCTACACTCTTGCATTTTTTGAGATGTGATTGTATTATTCTCTTTGGAGTATTTCATAATAAACTCTTTGTCTCCTATTTTGATAGGTGCTATTAAAATACCATTATCACACAACTGTTCAAATAATATATTAGGGACTTTATCAATTGTAGCAGATAGTATAATCCTATCATAAGGGGCATTCTCACTCCACCCATTTTGTCCATCATCAAATCTTGAAATTATATTCATCAAACCCAATGAACGAAGTCTATTTTTGGTAATATGTAAAACACTACCAATTCTCTCAATTGTAAATACTCTTCTTGCAAGATAACTCAAAATACTAGCTTGATACCCAGTACCACAACCAATCTCTAATATAGAATCTACTCTACTATCAAGTTCTAAATTTTGAGTAATATATGCCACTGTCAAAGGAGAGCTTATCCACTGATTAGCCTCTATTGGCAAAGCATCTAATTTATAGGCTAAATGTCTAAATCCACTTGGTACAAATACCTCTCTATTTAATGATAAAAAAGCATTTCTAACACTACTATCTAATTTGATATGTGCCTCTATATCATTTACCATTTGGTTTAGTTTAAATTTAGTCACATTAAATATCCTACTTTAAATTCTTCATATTAAAAAGTATTATATCAAAAATAGTATTAGATATTACTACCTTTATCAGTTTTAGATATAATTTTAGAAATAAATTGTAAATAAAGTGAGTAGTATAAATGGCAAATATTTCATATAAAGATGCAGGTGTAGATATAGATGCAGGTAATGATTTTGTAGAGAATATCAAAGATGATGTAAAATCAACTTTTGATAAAAATGTAATAGGTGGAATTGGTTCATTTGCTGGTGCGTATGAGCTACCTACGGGATATAAAGAACCAGTAATATTATCTGCTACTGATGGAGTAGGTACAAAGCTTATGTTGGCAATTGAGAGTGGCAGACTTGATAGTGTTGGGATTGATTTAGTAGCTATGTGTGTAAATGATTTAATATGTAACTTTGGTACTCCATCATTTTTTCTTGATTATTATGCTACGGGTAAATTAGTACCTGCTGATGCTCAAAAAGTAGTAAAAGGTATCGCACAAGGTTGTAAACTTTCAGAGTGTTCATTAGTAGGTGGAGAGACTGCTGAAATGCCAAGTATGTATAAAGAGGGTGATTTTGATTTAGCTGGATTTGCCGTAGGAATTGCTGAAAAATCAGAGATGGATAGAGTAAGGCGTGTAAAAGCAGGACAATCTATAATCGCACTTCCAAGTAGTGGAGTCCATTCAAATGGATACTCACTTGTAAGAAAACTTTTCTTTGATAAATTAGGTATGAGTTTAGAAGATGACTTTAATGGTAAGCCATTAATTGATACACTTCTAACACCCACTAAAATTTATGTAAAAGAGTTTAAAGAGAACAAAGATAAAATAGTAGCATTAGCACATATCACAGGTGGTGGTATAGTAGAAAATCTTCCTAGAATGTTACCTCCACATCTTAAAGCGATAATTAAAAAAGATGATATTAAGGTACTTCCAATATTTGAATTTATGAGCCAATATGTAAATGAAGAAGAGATGTATAGAACATTTAATATGGGTGTAGGAATGACACTTATTGTAGAAGATAAAGATGTAGATGAAATTTGTAGAAATACAGGTGGATATTTAATTGGACATATTGAAGAGGGTGAACGAGGTGTAGATTTAATTTAATAGATTAAATATAATGAGGGTGAAACCCACCAAATATATGAAAGAGTAATCAATGGTAAAAGTAGAATTTTTAGGACCTATGGGAATAGAACCAATAGAGATAGAGGTATCAAATCTAAAAGAGTTATCTAAAATATTAAAAGAAAATAGAGATATATCATCATGGTTAGATAAATCAGCAGTAGCAATAAATGATGTAATGGTAAATAATTTAGATACAACATTAAACAGTGGAGATAGAGTCTCAATCCTACCTCCTGTATGTGGTGGATAATATGGAATTATATAATGGAAGCCTAGATACCAAAGAGATTTTTGGTAGATGGCTAGATGAACAAAGCCACTCAAACTATGGAGCATATATCCCTTTTGTAGGGACTATTAGAGCAGAAGATGGCATAAGTGCATTAAGCTTTGATATTTATGAACCAGTGCTTCAAGTATGGTTTGATAAATGGGTAGAAAAAGCCAAAGAGAGAGGGGCTATTGTAAAAATGGCTCACTCAATTGGAGATGTAGAAGTTCATACAAGTTCTTATATATCAGCAGTATTTTCACCTCAAAGAAAAGTAGCTCTATCTCTTATCAATGAGTTTGTAGAGGATTTTAAAGCAAATGCCCCTATTTGGAAATATGATGTAATTGATGGTGAGAGAGTATATGCTCAAGATAGAAGTACACCTATGAGTGGTGCAGGGTTGTTGGGATAAAAGGAAAAAAGTGGCACTAATTAGTCTTTTTAATATAGATAAACATTATGATATAAAGGTACTCTTAGAAGATGTCTCATTTAATCTAAATGATGGTGAGAGAGTAGCTATTGTGGGGCAAAATG
>JAMOOX010000105.1 GCA_027065045.1 Campylobacteraceae bacterium
AAGCTCAGGTATAGATTCTACAGGCACTGGATTCATACCAATACCTACAGATTTACCAAAATTTTTAAGATGTTCCCCTTCAAACTGAGCCATAGTAACCATAGTAGTTCCACCAAAAACAATAATAACAGAAGGTATATCTATATAAGCACCAAATCCAGCACCACCTAATATAATAGCTAATGCTACAAGTCCCCAAACTCCTGCCAATCCACCTGCGGTTGTTTTATCCATCTGTACTCTCTTTTATCTTAATCTAACTTTGGCTCGCCAATATATTTGATTTTTACACCAAATTTACCATCTACTATTACAGCTTCACCCTGCCCTATTACAATACCATTAACAAGTATATCTAAAGGTTCATTTGTCATTTGAGTAAGCTCTATAATCTCACCTATATCCCAGCTAATAACATCTCTTAATAAACATATTTTAGAACCTAGCCTTACACTAAGCCTTAATTTTACATCAAATAATAATCTTAAGTTATCAACAGATTCATCACTTAAGATTGAACTTAAAAGAGATGCACTTCCTGAAGATGGTGCTACATCAAGTGTTTCACCACTAGATACATCACTAGGAGTTTCTTCTACTACTCCACCTGAAATAGCAGCTAAATATCCCAAAATAAAATCATCAAAAGATATATAAACAGTTAATTTATCATCATTTAAAGAGAGTGAAAATTGATATATATTTGAACTATTTTCATCACTACATGAAACTACACTGCTACTACCTTGTGTAAAACTCATACCACTTAAGTCATCAAAACCTTGAGCATTTACATTTGTAACTACACTACCACAAATTGTAGATACCACCTCTTTTACGGCATCTGTAATCTCATCATCGATAGTCTCTTTTAAATCTGCTATCCCACCTAACATAAGATACTCAAATTTTGTAGCCGTTGGTGTTGGAATATAAAATATCCATGTAGATTCCCCAGAAGCAAATGAAAAATTTGATTCTACTTTTATACACTGAACAGCTTCTAACTCTGATGCACTTACAGAAGATACATCATCGACAGTACTTGAAACAGAAAGTAAATTTGCTAATGTATTTGATAATTCACTTTTTATAATATTTGATATATCTGATGCCAATTTTTATTATCCTAATCTTTATTTATAGAAGTTCTATATGCTTCCATTAAACTTTGTTTTAATTTTATCATATCTTCTGTAGGGTATTGAAACTCTTGATTACCTTTTCTTATACGAACAAAAAAATCATTTGTTTCTGCATTGTAACCAAACTTTACATTATCTAAAATAACCTCTTTTTGATTATTTTGAATCTGAGGTTGTGCATTTTTATATTTATCATCTGGATCAATTTTTGATTTTTTATCAGTCTCTTGTATTTGAGACAATTTTTCAACATGAGTTGTTTGTGCTTGGTCTATCAACTCTAATCTACCTAATTGCATATCATACTCCTTATGTTATAATTTACAGCAATTATAACATAATTAATATTATATTTTACAACTCTTGCAAATATTTATCAAAATTTAATAATTATTCATCTTTTTAG
>JAMOOX010000106.1 GCA_027065045.1 Campylobacteraceae bacterium
CCCAAACCTTGCTAGACTCTCCATCTAACTCACTTTTACTCCAATATATTCCACTATTACAATTTTGAAATATATTATCTATTGAGTTATTACTTTTAGATTTATCACTCAAAGTCATAAGCTCTTCAATCGTTGGTACTCTCCAATCACTGTATCCACCCAATGATAAATCACTACAATAAGTAGTAGCAGTATCACCTGCTGTGTCATAATGTCTATTTCCCTCATAGTTTATATCTGTTAGCCATTTTTTGGTAACTGTTGCTACATCACTATTATCTTGCCACATTTTATTGGTAGTTGTATTTGTAACTATATCATCACTTCTTACATAGCTTCTATACTCTCCCATATTATAATGTCCATCATCTTTTTCTATATATACTACACTTTGACCTGTTCTTAGAGGCTTAGATATTGGTGTTACTGTGATATTAAACTCATCTAAATATACACTCTCAATACCATCCGTTACACCTACTACAATATTACCAAACTCACCAACTTCACTCTCACTAGGGTTTCCTTTAATCTCTCCACTACTACTATTAAACTCTGCCCATGATGGAAGATTAATTATATTAAAGCTAAGAGTTGTATTTGCATCAATATCATCAGCTATTGGAGTAAATTTATAATCAATTGTAGCAGGTAATATATTTCGTGGTACGCCTGTAATAGTAGGTGCATCATTTACATTAATTACCTCTATATCAAAAAGCTTTGATACACTTACATTACCATCACTAACTGTAATATTAATATCTCTCCAAATCCCTACATCACTATTTTGAGCCACACCCACTATCTCTCCACTAGCATCTCTTATATAAGCCCACTCTGGTAAATTTGAAGCACTAAATACAAGTAGGTCATCAGGGTCAATATCCTCTACAACAACTTTAAATTTATATAGTTCATCTTCAATAGCATTATCTAAAGTATTAATCTCAATTGTAGGTGCATCATTTGTATTAATTACAGTTATAACAAACTCTTTTGATACACTATTTACTCCATCATAAGCATATAGAGTTACATTAGCATCACCTACAAACTCATTAGTTGGAGTACCTGTAATTATACCTGTATCTCTATCAAGTGATGCCCATGATGGTAGATATAGAGATGTAAATGTAATTGTATTATTCTCCTCATCACTTACTTGTGGGATAAACTCAAATTGACTATCTTCATATACTACCTTTGTAGAGTTTTCAATAGATAATATTGGTGCATCATTTACCTCTTTGACCTCTAAATTAAATATCAACGATGCACTAGAATCACCATCAGAGACAATAATAGTAAGATTATACTCAATGCCTATATCTTGATATGTAGGTAATCCTCGTATCTCTCCTGTTGAGGCATTAATATCTAGCCAACTAGGAAAACCTCTTTGGGTAAATAGAAGAGTTGTATTAATATCTATATCACTAGCATTAGGAGTATAGCTAAAGTTACTATCTTCATTAATTGTATGTAGTGATTCTCCTGATATTATAGGTACATCATTGACATTTTCAACCATTATCTTAAATGGAGCAAGAGCAACACTATCATAAGAGTCTGTAACACTAATATTAATATCACCACTCAATCCTACATCATCATTAGTAGGAATCCCCTCTATTTTACCACTCTTGCTATCTATACTCAACCAATTTGGTAAGTTCGTAGCAGTAAAAACAAGAGTATCATTATCCTCATCAGAGGTAGTTGGGGTGAAGCTATATCTATATCCTTGCAAAATAGTCTCATCTGCTTCACCTGATATAGATGGTTTATTATTTATAAACTCTGTTACAGTTATATCTATCATATCAAAAGATACACTATCATCTACAAATATTACTCGTAGTATTAAGTCTGTTTGACCCACACCACTATATGAGTATGTTATATTATTATCACTACCAATAACTTTACCATCTTTATCTAACCACTCATATTTTTTGACCTCTTTTGTACTCTTTGACTCTATTAATCTAGCTCTTCCTTGCATCATAGTTAAATTATTATCAATAATGTTTAATGTATTGCTATCTCCTAGCATACCACTTACAAGTTGGGCTATATTCTCTTTGGTAGATATATACTCAATAGATATATATTTCAAAACTTTATCATTTATCATAATAATATTATCACTATTTACACCACTAGCCCCAACACTATGATAGTTATCTACAGTTGGAGATGATGAATTAGATTCTTTTACAAAATTAGATATTATCTCATAAGCATTATTAATATCAGATTTACTATCTATAATATCAGTAGAGTTACTACCACCTCCACAAGATGAAACAATCAATAAAAAGACCAAAGATATGGTTACTCTTAGAAAACCCTTAATACTCATATAAAACTCCCTAATATATAATTAAATTTAATTGTATCATTAATAAACTTAATATTGTCATACTAATTAATATAAAAGTAGTGTGAGTATATTGAAGAACAGATATTTCATAAATATCTAAATCAAGATACCATTCGCTAATGACTTTTGGCAAATGAGAATATATCAGTAGCGATAGTTTTATTGAGTATCTCATTAATAGGGGCTACTCTTAGTGAATTGCTAGGTAGATACCTATTTTATGTGAGTGTTGTACCATTTGGATTAGCAGGGAACTTTTTTGCAGGTAATCAGAGGAGTAGAGATTATAAGTGATATATAACTAAGGATTCTTGCTCTTTGGAAGTGATGGCTTCAGCCTCACTAAATACCTGCTGAAGCTAAAGCATCGGTTCCAAAAAGTTGAATATTTTTCTTAATTCATTGGCATTGTCCAAGCATTACCCACCAGTCTCATAAAATGCTCTTTGAGATATATCCTCGCTACTATCTATACTATCATCCATCCATCTATTCTCTTTTGGTTTATCTCTTAATACTTCACCTAATACTTTTGATGCACCAATAATATCACCTTTTTTGACAGCCTCGGCTATACTTAATGCTTCATCAAAATATAAGCAAGGTATCAAGTTGCCCTCAGCAGTCAAACGGATACGGTTACAGCTCTCACAAAAGTCGTGTTTGTGTGGGTCTATTAGTCCAAATTCATACTCTTCATCTAGCATATAGTTAAATGATGGACTTGCTCCCTCTCTTCCTAATGCTCGTATTGTATGTCCCTCTTTTACTTTTTCTAAAATCTCTTTGCCGTGCATTCCTCTTAGTGATTCTACGGCGTGGCGATTTTCCATATACTCTATAAATCTTACTTTGATATTTCTCTCTCTACAATACTCTATAATATCAAGAATTTCATTATCATTAATGCCTTTTAGAGGTACCATATTGATTTTGACTCCTAGTCCTACTTCTAAGGCTTTGTCAATTCCTTTTAGGACTTGTGCTAATACATCTTTTTGAGCTATTTTTTGTGCGACTTCTGGTTTGAGAGAATCTAGTGAGATATTGAGTCTTTTTAATCCTGCATCTTTTAATCTTTGAGCCGTTGCTTCCAAAAGATAAGCATTTGTAGTAAGTGCCAAATCTATATCAGGTTTATAATTGTGTATCATCTCTATAAATTTATCTAAATCCTCTCTAAGAAGTGGTTCTCCACCTGTTAGTCTAATTTTGGTTATACCCTCGTCTATAGCTACTTTTATAAAAACAAATAACTCTTCAAAACTAAGTAAATTCTCTTTTGGTACCCAAGAGAAGGGTTTTTCTGGCATACAATACTGACATCTAAAATTACATCTTTCAGTTACAGAAACTCTTAAATAATCAACTTTTCGCCCATGTCCATCTATTAACATATTTTATATCCCCAAAGTTTTTGGTAAGGGTAGCCTAATATTTATAATATTCTACTTATCTTTTAAATAATAGAGTTTATAATTTAACTTACTATAATAAATTTGACATTTAGTTTCATTTATTATATACTAATACCATATTTGTCAAAAAATTAGTAATAAAAGAGGTATTAAGATGGGACTCAATATTATATACCTAGTCGTTTGTTTGATTTGTATGATATATTGAGTGATTTTATTGGGGTTGTTGTTTTTTCTTTGACATAAAAATATTAAACAGTTATAATATCAATACTAAATTTTAAACATAAGTAGCAAGATGATAAAAATAGAAAACTTTAAAAATGTATTAGAAAAGCTTGGCTTTGAACATAAATCTGATATTTATACTAAAAACTTTAATGAATTTAAAACTAAGCTAGAAGTAGATTTTAAAAATGAAAAGCTCATCTACCCTGAATCTCATGGATTAAAAGTAAATGATAAAACCACATCAAATTTTACAAGTACTGAAAACTTTGTAGTTTTTGAATGTGTATGTAAACTTTTGACTCAAGGATACAATCCAAAACATATAGAACTTGAACCAAAGTGGCAAGTAGGTCATGGGGCTAGTGGTGGTAAGGCTGATATACTCATAAAAGACAATGAGGAAAAAACTCTTTTAATCATAGAGTGTAAAACAGCAGGTGTAGAGTTTAAAAAAGCTTGGGATGCAACACAGATAAAACCAACACAACTTTTTTCTTATGCCCAACAAGACAGAGATACAAAATTTATAGCACTCTATGCTAGTGATTTTGTAGATGATGAGATTAAATCTGATTATTATCTTATTAGTTTAGCTGATGATAACAAAAGACTTTTTGAAAATAAAGCTTTAAAATCATATAAAGATGCTAGTACAGCAAAAAATATCTATGATGTTTGGAGTGAAACTTATAAAAAAGAGTTTAAAACAAATGGTATATTTGAAGAGAATAAAGCCTACTATATAGGGGTTGAAAAAACAAGTATAAATGATTTAAAAATCGTCTCTTCAAACGATATAAAAGGCAAGTATAACGAATTTGCTACTATTATGAGACAGCATAATATTGGTGGTGCAGAGAGAGCTTTTAATGTACTTGTAAATCTTTTCTTATGTAAAATCATTGATGAAAACAAAAATATAAAAAATGAAAAAAGTGGTCTTGAGTTTTACTGGAAAGGTATATCTTATGATGATGCGTTTGCTCTGCAAGATAGACTTCAAGAACTCTATAAAGTAGGTATGTTTGACTTTTTAAATGAAGAGATAACTTATATATCTGATAAAACTATTGATGATATGTTTAAAATTATAGATTTAGATAGTTTAAAAGTAGATGTAAAAAGTAAGTTTAGAGAACAGAAGTTTTTTACCAATAATGACTTTAGTTTTTTAGATGTACATAGTGAAGAGCTTTTTTATAAAAACTTTGAGGTGCTTTTAAAAGTTGTTGAGATGTTTCAAGATATACGACTTACTGGTGTAGAAGATAACCAATTTTTAGGAGATATGTTTGAGGGCTTTTTAGACAATGGAGTAAAGCAAAGCGAAGGACAATTTTTTACCCCTATGCCAATAGTAAAATTTATCATAAAATCACTACCTCTTGATGATATTCAAAAAATACACAACGAACCAAAAGCGATAGATTTTGCTTGTGGTGCTGGACATTTTTTAAATGAGGTTGCAAAAGTATTTACTACAAATGAAGTAGTGGGAATAGAAAAAGAGTACAGGCTTTCTAAAGTTGCAAAAGTATCTGCCTTGATGTATGGACAAGAGAATATAAATATAGTCTATAATGATGCTCTTACTCAAAATAAAGAGATACAAAATGATACTTTTTCAGTGCTTGTAGCAAACCCACCCTATAGTGTAAAAGGTTTTTTAGAAACACTAAACAGAGATGATATACAAACTTATGAATTAACAAAAACTATAGAAGAGAAAAGTTTTACAGCAAACAACTCTATTGAGTGTTTTTTCATTGAAAAAGCCAAACAAATTTTATCTGCTAGTGGGGTTACTGGTATAGTGTTGCCTAGCTCTATTTTAAGCAAGGGCGATGGTCAAAATACCTATGTAGCAACTCGTGAGATACTTATAAAATATTTTGAAATCATTGCTATTGCTGAGTTTGGAAGTGGAACATTTGGAAAAACTGGAACAAATACAGTAACACTGTTTTTAAAAAGAAGAGATGACACTTTAAATATAGTAGGAAAATATAAAGATTTTGTGGATAATCTTTTTGTGAAAAATAAAAATACTCAAACACTGTTTCAAAATAAAAATATTGTAGAGGATTATTGTACTCATATAGATATAAAAAAAGATATATATTTGAGTCTATTTGAGAGTGAATTAAATCAAGATATATTTAATCACGAAACTTTTGCAGAGTATAGGGCAGAATTTTTAAAACTAACAGTTACAAAAAATAGAAAAACAAAATCTAATTATAAAGCATTGAGTAAAGAGGAAAAAGAGGAAAAAGAAGCTGTTGAGTTACTAAAGTATATTAAAAATATTGAAGCAGATAAGCTTTATTATTTTTGTTTAGCAGAGGAAACTAACAGAGAGGTTCTAATCATAAAAGCCCCAAGTAATGGCAAAGAAAATAAAAAATTCTTAGGTTATGAGTGGAGTGGAAGAAAAGGAAATGAGGGTATTCAGTACAGTGGTGAAACTCTAGGTAACATAAACACACCACTTTACAATCCAAACGATAAAAAAGATGAAACTAAGATAAATAGTTTAATAGCTAAGAATTTTATTGAAGATACTGTTGAGATACCTCAAGAGCTAGAAAAGTTTGTTTCAAAGGCTAGGCTAGTTGATATGCTTGATTTTAGTAGGAAAGAGTTTAATAAGGCTTTTGGATTAAATCCAAATAAAAAGATTGATATAAAAACCAAATGGGAATTGGTAAAACTTGACAATTATATAAAATTTTTACCCAAATCAAAAAAACCTGCTAGTTATGGACAAAAAGATGGGAAGTATCCATTTTTCACATCTTCTCAAATTCAAAATAAATATTGTGATATAGCTGACTATAATCAAGAAAGTATTATTATTGGTGATGGTGGTAATTCTTCTATATTTTTATCTAATAAATTTTCAGTTTCTGACCATAACTTCATAATATATTCATGTAGTAATAAATTATTAAATCAGTATATTTATAACTATTATTTAGGTAATTTCTTTTTAATCACAAATGGATTAACTGGAGGTGTAGGATTACAAAATATTTCTAAGAATTATTTACAAAATCTAAAAATCCCACTTCCACCTTTAAATATTCAAAAAGAAATTATTAAAGAGTGTGAGAAAGTTGATAAAGATGTTGAAAAAGCCAACGCTACAATTAAAGCATCAAAAAATGGAATTATAAACTCTTTGAACTCTTCATCAGAGAATGAATTAATGAAATTAAGTGATGTTTGTGATATGAAAGCAGGAAAATTTGTATCTGCTTCAAATATAAATGATGAATATGTAGAGGGTTTATATCCTTGTTATGGAGGCAATGGTCTTCGTGGTTATGTTGAGAGATTTACACATGATGGTATTTACCCTATTATCGGAAGACAAGGTGCATTATGTGGTAATGTTATGTTGGCTAAAAATAAATTTCATGCAACAGAACATGCCGTAGTAGTTATTCCTAAAATTGAAGTAGATATAATTTGGTTGTATCATAAATTAGTAATAATGGATTTAAATCAATATAAAACAGGTGTAGCTCAACCTGGACTTTCTGTGAAAAATCTAAATGTAGTAGATATTCAGATTCCATCATTTAAAAACCAAAAAGAGATAGTTTCTAAGATTGAAAAATTAGAAGAGAATATTGCTAAATCTCAAAAAATCATAGATGAAGCGAGTGATAAGAAAAAAGAGATATTAAAGAAATATTTATAAATAATTAAAATCAGGAAGCACAAAATGACTGAATTAGAAAGAATAGAACAATTAGAAAGAGAAATTAGAGAGCTTAAAGGATTGAATGAAGATGGAATTGCTACTTATAGTTTTTCTCAGATAAAGCTAGAAGAGTTGGAAAGTCTTGTTAATATTGAGGAGAATATTCATAAAGAAGAAATTTTTAAACAATGGTTTGAAAATCATATAAAAGTTTCAAAAGATAAAGTAAAATTTTTAGAGAAACTTATTAAGAGAAATATTAAATTAATAAAATTTTATCATGAAGAGGACTTAAAAGTAAACTTTATTATGCCTTTGGTAAATAAAATTGATTTTTTCTTATTAGATGATAATATTAGAAGCTTTGCCAATGAAAAACTAACTTATAAAACAGAAAAATTTATTTTTAATGGAGAGGCTGATTTTATATTTTCTAAAGGAATTAAAAGAGCTGAACAACCATATTTTTTTATTCAAGAGTTTAAGCAAGGGAAAAACAAAAGAGACCCAGAACCACAACTTTTAGCAGAGCT
>JAMOOX010000107.1 GCA_027065045.1 Campylobacteraceae bacterium
ACAAAAACAACTTCAAGCACTTCAAGCTCAAATTCAAGAACTTAAAAAAGCTCAAGAAACTCAAGCAAAAGAAGTAAAAGAAGTTAAATCTTCTCAAGAAACAGTAGCGGAAGATTTACAAGGTGTAAAACAAGCTCATTATGAAGATCATATTAATTTTCATTTTGGTATTAGAAGTAGTATAGATGGACTTCATTACAAAACAAAATCTGGAAAAACATACGATAATAATATATTATCAAATAGAGTAACACTTACAGGGCTAGCAAAAGTTAATGATAACTTAAAAGCAACATTAAAATTAGAAGCAAATAATATTTTTGGTATGAATAATGGTGGTGGAAATGCAGGGTATGATAATCAAAATTCTTTTGCAAATGAAACTCCAGATGATACTACTATTAGAGTAAAAGAAGCATTTTTTAACTATTTCTTTGGTGAAGATGGAGAGTATATGTTTAGTGCAGGTAGAAGACCAGCAGTTGGAGGGTATCCAGCTAATTTAAGAGAAGGAGATGTTCCAACATCACCAATAGCACATTTAGTAAATATGGAATTTGATGGATTTAGTTTATGGTTTAGACCAGATGCATTAGGTAGCTTAGGTGAAGATTATGGAACTAATATTAAATTCTGTTTTGGTAGAGGATATTCAAGTAGTGTAGGTAAATGGGATAATAGAGGACCAGCTTATTCAGATTCTAACTTACCAATTAATGATATGGGAGGATTTTTATTAATCCCTTATAATGATGATCAGTACTCAGTTTGGTGGGAAAATATTTGGGCTTGGAATGTTCAAGGATATCAAGGTGTTACTCCTACAAATGTAGGTAACTATTTCGGAACAAATATTATATTCAAAGCTGATGGTGTAGGTGATGGAATTAATGACTTTTTAGATGATACAAAAGCATTTATCTCTTTTGCTTATACAAAAACAGATCCGGATAGTGATAAAACAATGCTAGGAAGTAAAGATAATAAAGATGGTTCATCTATCTGGATAGGAGCTGATATGCCATTTGGAGAAGATGGAGATAGATTTGGATTCAACTATGTTCATGGAAGTAAATATTTTAGACCTATGACTTATGGTGAAGATACATTAGCAGGAAGCATAGCAGCAGTTAGAGGAGATGCTTATGATGTATATTATAATAAAAATATAATGGAACATTTAACGGCTTCTATAAGATATACATATTTAGATTATAAAAATGCAGGAAGTGAAGCATTTTTTGGAGATGGAGGAAATCCAGACCAAAATGATTATGTAGATAAAGCAAGTGATATTAGAGCTTATATTAGATACCAATATTGATAAATTTTACTTATAATTCCCTTTTTGGGAGTTATTTTTATATATATTTTGTTACAATAAATTGTCAAAAATTAAAAAGGAGAAGTAGATGTCTGAAATTATAGACTTAAAAAGAAGGAACTTTCTTAAAGGTTCAGCAGCTGCAGCAGTAGGTGCAGGAGTTGCTACAACATCTGCTTTTG
>JAMOOX010000108.1 GCA_027065045.1 Campylobacteraceae bacterium
CACGAGATTATATGAATAAAATAAAGGATAAAAGATGTATAAACTAGCGATAAATAGACCAATAATGACTTTGATGTATGCTCTTACATTGGTGATATTTGGTTTTATAAGTTTTAAAAGTATGCCATCAGCTCTTTTTCCTAATATTGATTTTCCAATGGTAACTATTAAGACAGTTTATCCAGGAGCAGAATCTAGTACAGTTGAATCGCAAGTTACTGATAAAATCGAAGAAGCGATCTCACGAATAGGTGGGATTGATAGCATAACTTCCACTTCAAGTGATGGTATTAGTGTAGTTATGGTTAAGTTCTTTTTAGAGCGAGATATAGATGAAGCTACAAATGATGTAAGGGATAAAGTATCAGCTGTTATTTTACCTCAAAATGCAAAAACTCCACTTGTTAGTAAACTTGATATTGGCGGAGCATCAGTTATAAATATATTTTTAACAGCAAAAAAAGATAATTTAAAAGAGCTTATGCTTTTTGCAGATGAAAAGGTAAAACCAGCTATTCAAAAAATAAATGGAGTAGGTGCAATCAATATTATAGGATATAGAGATAGAGAAATAAAAATATATCCAAATATCTCACTTTTAAATAAATACAATATCACTATAAGTGAGCTAAACTCCATAGTAAAAGCAGAAAATCTAAAACTAGGTGGCGGAAAACTTATAAATAAAACACAAGAGTTTACATTAAAAGTAAAAAGTGATGCCCTAAGTTTAGAGGAGCTAAAAAATATAAAGATAAAAAATAGTATTAGATTAAAAGATATTGCAATTATACAAGATAGTTTAAGTGATGCTAAAAGCTACTCTTCATATAACGGCACTGCTGGAGTTATGCTTGAAGTTCAAAAAATCTCTGGAACAAATACCATTGATGTGGTAAATCATGTAAAAAAAGCAGTGCCTACTTTAGAAAAATTAGCTGGAGATAATTTTGGTATAAAACTTCTTCAAGATACAACCCCTTTTATCATACACTCTTTAGAAGATGTAAAGTTTGACCTGATTTACGGTGCGATTTTGGCTATGATAATCGTATTTGTATTTTTGAGAAATTATAGTATCACTTTTATATCAGCTTTATCTATTCCATCTTCTATTATGGGGACATTTGCCCTGATGGATTATATGGGATTTGATCTAAATAAGATGACCTTAATAGGTCTAACTTTGGCTATAGGGATTATAATAGATGATGCGATAGTTGTGATTGAAAATATCTATAAAAAATTAGAATCTGGTATGGATAGATTTCAAGCAGCAGTTTATGGGGTAAAAGAGATGGCATTTGCAATTTTAGCGATTTCTGCAATGCTTTTGGCTGTATTTATCCCTGTGTCGTTTATGAGTGGGATTGTTGGAAAGTTTTTTGAAAGTTTTGCTATGACAGTTGGATTTGCGGTAATTATCTCATATACTATTGCACTTACTCTTATTCCATCTTTTAGTGCAAGAATTTTACAAAAAAAACATAGCTGGTTTTATAATTTTACAGAGCCATTTTTTGTAGCACTTGAAAAAGTTTATGTTGCGGTTTTAAAACTTGTACTTAGATTTAAAATTTTAACTTTTATTTTAGTTATTGGTATATTTGTAGGGAGCTTAAGTCTATTTCCAAAAATTGGAATGGATTTTATACCAAAAGAGGATAAAGCAGAATTTGAAGTAAAACTAAAAGCAGATGCTGGAATTTCACTTGAAAAGATGATAAAAGAGTCTAAAAAGGTTGAAGAGTTTATAGCAAAAGATCCAAATGTTGCATATACAACTTTAAGTGTAGGATATACCACCGCAAATGAAAAACACAAAGCTCTAATTTATGTAAAACTCATCGATAGAAGTAAAAGAGATATAAATCAAGAGCAAATTATTCAAAACTTCAGAAGTGAATTAAAAAGATTTAAAGATAAGTTTTTTATAACAGCTGCGGCAATTCCAGCAATTAAAGGAGCTGGAGTTAGTGTGCCTTATCAGATAGTTTTAAAATCAGATTTATTTGATGATCTAAAAATAGCTACAAAAAAGCTTACAAGCTATCTTTCAAAAAAAGAAGGTTTTGTTGATATAGATACAAATCTTGATGAGGGTAAACCACAAATTGATATAGTTATAAAAAGAGAAAATGCAAATAGATTAGGAATTACCGCTTCACAAATTGCATTGGCTTTAAATACGGCATTTTCAAGTGATTTGGAGATAAGTTATTTTGAAGATAGAGGTAAGCAATACAATATAACTTTAAGATTTAATGATAATCATAGAAAATCTATAGAAGATATCAAAAAAATTCAACTAAGAGCTAAAAATGGAAAGCTTATTTTTCTTGATGGATTGGTTGAATTTAAAAAGTCAAAATCACTTGCAACTATCTATCACTTTGATAGACAACGACAAGTTACAATATATGCAGATCTTTTTGGATTGGATCTAGGTGGTGCATTAGCTTATACGCAAAAAGAGTTAGATAGTATCTTACCACCATCAGTATCATATAGATTTACAGGATTTGCAGAGGAGATGGGAAAAACAGGTAAGGCATTTGGTGCAGCATTAGGCTTATCTATAATATTGATGTTTATTATTTTGGCAGTTTTATATGAGTCGTTAATACAACCAATTATTATAATGATAGCACTTCCTCTTAGTATAATTGGAGTTATGATAGCTTTATATCTAAGTGGGCTACATTTTAGTCTGTTTGTAATGATAGGATTTATGCTTCTTATGGGTATGGTTGGTAAAAATGCAGTTTTATTAGTGGACTTTGCAAACGAAGCCTTACAAAAAGGAAAAAGTACAGATGAAGCACTTTTGGAAGCTGGAGAGAAACGGCTTCGTCCTATTTTAATGACTACAATTGCTATGGTATTTGCTATGCTTCCACTTGCACTTGGAGATGGGATAGGAAGTGAGACAAAAGCACCAATGGCTATATCTATCATAGGAGGTCTAATAAGCTCTATGGTATTAACGCTATTAGTCGTACCTGCAATTTATAAGATAATCAACCCTATTGATAGTTGGCTTAGAGGGTTTTATGATATAAATTAGACTATAAAGTAGAGAAATTAGAATAGCTCAAGAAAAGTGTCATGCCTAAATGGGCAAAGTCGGGAGAGTATATATTTCTCCTACTTCAACAGATGTTGAAGTAGTGTAGGTTATTTTATTTTATTCTATTATATCTCTCTTCTCTTCTAATTAAAAGTAGTGTCAATAGTATAGCCAATAATATAGTAATAGTATTAAATGATGATGCACTATCTCTCTGCCCACAATCACAACTATTTAGTTCTACTGTTACAACTGAAGATGATGTTTTATCTTTTGTTGGTGTATATACGCTATATCTTATAGGTGTTGGTGATTTATCACAATCTTGTGCTGGTGTGTATGTAAGAATACCATTATCATCTACTTCCCATATACCCTCATCAGGTACATCTATTCGTTTTTTATCAATTGATACAATTGCATTTGGATTGTCGCTATCTAGTTCTATTGTACCAACATCTATATTACCATTATCATTGATTAAAATATCAATTGATACAGCTTCACCTACATCTATAGTAGCTACATCATCTCTAGTTTGTAGAGGATAGAAAACACTTACTTTACCATGATTTGTAAAGTCTCCATTATAGTTAGCTACTTTATACTCTATTGGTGTAGGGTCTCCTAAAAAATCACTATTTGGAATAAATATAATTTTGACTCCTGCAATTTTCCATACGCCCTCCCCCTCTACTACAAGAGGCTCACCTGCATTTGGAGTCCCTATAATTTGTAGAGTTTTTAGGTCTGGGTCTGTGATTGGGTCATTATCAAATATATTAACCTCTATACTATCTCTTCCTGCAACTGCACTATCATCAGCAAATACAATATCATCTCTAACCTCTGGGTATGATAGGTAGATTAATGCACTACTTATTACTCTATCACCATTATTATCAAGCACTGTATATCCAATTGATGTGGTTTTACCTTTGAAGTTGGATATTGGTACAAATTTAATTGTCCCATCATCATTTACAAACCATTCACCCTCATTCTCTACATCAAGATACTCTACCTCTTTACCATTGCTAATTATTCTTAATGTATCGTTATTAAATGGTACTGATGATATATCATTATCTAATACAGGAATTATTACAACTTCATCTCTTTTACCCTCTACTACATCATCAATAGCTACTGGTGGATAATCTATAAATACTTTAGCTGTTACACTATGTCCATCTCTGTCTTTGACTATATACTCTAATGGTGTGGGGTCTCCAAAGAAGTTTCTATTTGGTATAAATGTGATTTTACCATCTGTTATACTCCAAAATCCCTCATTAGGAACGATAACTTGTCTGTTATCATCACTTATAATAGTACCATTTGGAAGTCCCTCAATGGTGAGTTCTATAGATGATGGTATTAAGTTACTACTATCATTTGCTAATATATCTATCACTTTTGTTTCACTTACATCTGCATCTACTCTATCATCATTTGCATTGAGTTTTAGATGGATACCTGCATCAATTGTAATATTATTCTCATTAGATACGACTACTATCTCACCACTTAATCCATTTATATCTACATTAGAATCAAGAGTAGTATCACCTTGATATGTAAGAGTAAATTTATACTCCTCAGCTAATCCACTAAATCTAACATAATAACTATTAGGTTCTATATCATCAAAGCTATATAATCCATTCTCATCTGTAGTAGTTGTGCTTATCTCATTTTTATCACTATCTAATAGAGTTACAGTGATATTCTCAACACCACTCTCATTTTCATCTTGGATACCATTTAAATTTTCATCTAGCCATACCATATCACCAATAGATACTTTTTGATAAATTCCCATATCAATATCTCTATTATGCTCATTTGGTAGAAGTAAAATAGTATTTGTTCTAAAAGTTGAGCTATTTACATCACTATTAGCAGTGATATTATTATCTATATTTTGCACAGACATTGTATATCCATCTGGTAGGCTAAACTCTACAAAGTACTCTACTGGTACAAGATGTTCAAATAGATACTCTCCATTATTTGTAGTAATAGTATCTACGATAGAACCATTAATATCATATAGAGTTACATTAATCTCCATATTTACACTACTCTCATTTATATCTTGTAGTCCATTAGCATTACTATCAAGCCAAATTCTATCACCAATTGATGCATCTTGATATATACCCATATCAAAACTCATATCATTTTCATTTGATATAAGTTGAGTAGTAACGGTTCTAAATGTTTTGCTATCTACATCACTATCTTTTGATATATCACTACCACTGTTAATAGGTGAGATAGTATATCCATTTGGAAGTGTGAATGTAACATAATACTCACTCGGTTTAAGTTCTTCAAATTTATATTTGCCATCTGTTATCTCTTGTGATGCTAACTCTCTATCACTATTATTATATAGTTTAACTATTATAGTTTTATTTACATCACTCTCAATATCATCTTGAATACCATCACCATTATTATCAAACCAAACTCTATCACCTATACTAGCATTTTGATAGATACCCATATCAAGACTACTATTTATAACTCCTGAAGTTAGTGTAACAATATCTGTTTTTAATGTAGTTATATCTACACTACTATCATTTTCTATATCACCACCTAGACCCTTATCACTAGCATAATAGCTACTTGGTATCTCAAAGCCTACAAAATAGCTATTTGGAGTAAGCCCACTAAATTCATAGCTACCATTAGTGGTGGTAATCTCTTTGATTTTATTACCACTACTACTATATAAGATAACTTTAACCTCTTTATCAAAGTTAGGTTCTCCACTATCTTGAACTCCATTAGCATCAATATCTAACCAAATTCTATCTCCAATAGTTACAGTTTGGTATATTCCCATATCCCAGCTCATATCATTCTCACCTGGGGCTAAATCAGTTAATATAGTTTTGAGTGTTGTAGAATCAGCATCACTATCACTATTATCATCACCAATATCTTGAGTTGATAAGAGATATCCACTAGGTAACTCAAATCCTATACTATAAGAGGCAGGTGTAAGTCGTTCAAATTTATATAATCCATTTACAGTATCTTGGTTGGCAATAGCTGTACCACTATTATCATATAGTGTTACTTTGATAGGTTGATTATAGTTTGGTTCTGCACTATCTTGAATACCATTTGCATTACTATCAATCCAAACTCTATCTCCAATTGATGCAAGTTCATATATACCCATATCAATAGAATAATCTACATCACCTGAATTTAATATTGTAATAACTCCACTTCGCATAGTAGTTACATTTACATCACTATCAAGAGCATTATTTCCATTATTCATAGGTGATAGAGCATAATTATCTGGTAGGCTAAACTCTACAATGTAATTATTTGGTATTACATCTTCAAATTTATACTCTCCATTTGTAGTAACTTGTGTCATAGCTACACTATCATTATGCTCATAAACTAATTTCACAGTTACAGGGACTGTAACATTTAGCTCATCACTATCTTGAATACCATCCATATCCATATCATACCAAATTCTATCACCGATACTAGCTTTTTCAAATATACCTATATCTATTGATAAATTATTTTCGCCTGAATAGATAGCGAAGTTATCACTAAATCCTGTACTATTAAAATCACTATCATTATTATCACTACTCATATTTTGAGGACTTACAAAGTAATTATTTGGTATATCAAAGCTTATATAGTAGTTAGATGGCACAACATTTCTAAACTCATATTCACCATTTGTAGTGATATTTGTATCTACAACAGTTCCATTTATATCATGTAATCTTATAGTTATACTCTCACTTGTATTACTCTCTCCACTCTCTTGGATACCATTTGCATTAAGGTCAATCCAAATTCTATCTCCAATAGTTGTAGGTAATATAATACCTGCATCAAGAGTTCTATTATGCTCATCTGAACTAAGTTCCATAATATCACTAAATCCAGTCGCATTAACATCACTATCATTAATATCATTAGTTCTATTTCTTAATGTATAGATATATCCACTATCCAAATCTCTAACTGTAATATAATAGTTATCTGGTTTTAACTCTTCAAATAGATATGAACCATTTATATCACTCTGTTGTGTAGCTATAAAATTACCATTTTGAGTATATAGAGATACATTTACATCACTAGCATTAAGCTCACCATTATCTTGAACTCCATCACCATCTCTATCAATCCAAATTCTATCACCTAATGAAGCATTTTGATAAATACCCATATCTAGGCTCAAGTCATTAATACCTGAAACAATATCAAAGTTATCACTTCTTTTAGTAATTGGGTCTATATCACTATCAATAGAGTTATTAGAGTCATTATCTTTGAAACTAATATGATAATTAGTTGGTAAGGTAAACTCTAAATGGTAATTCCCTGGTCGTACTTGTGAGAATATATACTCTCCATTGTTAGTTGTAATAGTTGTATTTGGTTCTAATGAGTTATTATCTACTAATATAATAGTAATATTACCATCAGTATAGTTACCCTCTCCAATATCTTGAATACCATTAGCATTAGCATCTTCCCAAATTCTATCACCAACTTTTACAATAGGTTCATAAATACCTGCATCAATAGTTAAATTATTCTCTCCTGATGATAAAAGCACAATATCACTAATACCTGTTGTTACATTAGCATCACTATCAATAGTATCATCATTCAATCTATCTTGTTCTGTAAATATATGTCTTGTTGGTAAAGTCCTATTATCAAATACCACATAATAACTACCTGGTTTTAAATCCTTAAATAGATAACCACTACTATTTGTCTCTTGTGTAATATTGACATCAATATAAGTAGTACTATATAGAGTTACATTTATATCACTTACATTAGACTCTCCACTATCTTGCAACCCATTACCATTTGTATCATACCAAACTCTATTACCCAAAGATGCCTTTTGATAGATACCCATATCAAGAGTTAAGTTATCATCTCCTGAATGAACTGCGAATGAATCTGTAAATCCTGTTGAGTTTGTATCACTATCGTTTGTATCAACTGTTGCATTTTTTGGACTTGTATAGTATGTTGATGGTATCTCAAATCCTATATAATAAGTTTCAGGGATTACATCTGTAAAT
>JAMOOX010000109.1 GCA_027065045.1 Campylobacteraceae bacterium
TGCTGAAATTAATGAGTATAAAACTGATATATTTTTTTCTAATGGTATTTTAACTTCTAGAGAAGTAGCAAAGATTATAATACTCGCTTAGTATCGTGGGATAATGATTTAGTTGCATGGTTAGATACTCAAACATGTATATAAAGATTTTACACAATTAAGCGATAAGCCTTTTGGATATTGGAGTAGCAATGTGAATATGGTCAATGTAATGAATTGGTACACATTTAGTTATGAACAAGTAGAAGCTTCAGCAGTATTTATGTATCAAAATATATAGATAATCCTTTATAGGGTTATCTAGTTTAAGTATATTTCACTAATATTTACTTTTTTAAATGCTATCTATCTCTTTAAAAATCTCTTCCATACTTCTATTCTCTATATCTATAATCACATCTGCTACTTTTCTATAATCTTCTTGACGAGATTTATATAATTTCTGTGCCTCTTTAGGATTGGCAAATAGTGGTCGTTTAGCAAGTTTATTTTTGGCATTTGGCGCGGTTGATAAGCGATTATATATCCACTCATAAGAGGCATTTAATAGTACGATTATACCTAATTTATCTATATTATCCACATTATAAAATCCACCGCCACAAGATATAATGGTATTATCTACACTCTCTTCTATCCAATTAGCAGTATCTTGTTCTAAGGCTCTAAAAAAGGCTTCACCCTCTTTTGTAAATATTTTTTTGATAGTTTTGTTCTCTTTTGACTCTATTAAATCATCTGTATCTATATTGTATCTATTTGAGTGGTGGCTATAAGCCCTAGCTATAGTCCCTTTGCCCACTCCCATAAAACCAATTAATATAATATTATTTTTCACTACTATACCATATTATATCGTTCTATAATTTTTTTGACTCTTTTTCTTAGGTTTTTAAGAGCATCATCAGCATTTTCGCCCTCTGCAACCAATGAATCAAACTCGTCAAATTGTATTTTTGCTATCCAACCAATCTTATCATGAAATTTAATCCCTACAAATCTAACTTCGCCAAAATGACCTTTTGCCATTTTATGTATTCTCTCTATTCTCTCTTGTGTGCTTCTATTCTCTTTTATCTCCATACAAAACTCCCTTTAAAAATTTTAGATAATAATTATAACACTAAATAAATAATCAAAGATAAATAGATATAATATAGTTAATAATTTATAATAAAAGGTGTTTTAAATAATGAAAAGATTGGTAATTAAAGTAGGTTCACATATTCTTACAAAAGATAATATACTCTCACAAGAACGAGTAGAAGATATAACAAAATTTATATATCAACTTAGAGAAAGTGGATATGAGGTAATTTTAATAACTTCTGGTGCAGTAGCAGTGGGCTACTCCAAAATTGAGTTAGATATGTCAAATCTTGAAAATAGACAAGCACTCTCTGCCATTGGGCAACCATACCTTATGAATATATATCAACAAGAGTTCTCTAAATATAATATCATCACTTCACAATTTCTACTCACTGAAACCAACTTTGACCTTAGAAGTAATACAAGGTATGCAAAAAGAGTAATAGATACACTACTATCTAAAGGTGTCTTACCTATAATAAATGAAAATGATACCACAGCTACAAAAGAGCTTGTATTTGGAGATAATGATTCTCTATCAGCTAATGTTACTCACTATTTTGATTGTGATATGTTAGTTATACTATCTAATTATAGTGGATACTATAAAAATAATTTATTAATAAAAGA
The DNA here is from genome assembly GCA_027065045.1 of Campylobacteraceae bacterium. Classification (GTDB taxonomy): domain Bacteria; phylum Campylobacterota; class Campylobacteria; order Campylobacterales; family Sulfurovaceae; genus FS08-3. The sequence continues at coordinate 1,723 of JAMOOX010000109.1, forward strand.
TATATCTAATATAGAATATAGTGAGATAGAAAACTCTCTTGTATCTTTTGGAGGATTATCTACAAAGCTTGAATCTGCTAAATTTTTATTAGAGAGAGGACGAGCAATGTTTTTATCTAATGGTTATGATTTAAGTGATGTAAGAGAGTTTTTATTAGATGATAATCATCAAGGTGGGACACTTTTTAGTAAAAATATATAAAATATAGTTTATAAAAATAGTAAAAAGTTTAAAGTATAGTTTATAAAAGTAAGAGTATAATAGATTCATTATAAAGTAGGACTATTAAAATGATTAAATATATTAGAAATAAACAGATTAGAATTATAAACTCTATATCACTTGATTTTAAAAGAGAAAAATTTTTGGAGAGACTTAAATCACCAAATAGATTAGTTGGTTTGATTGGACAACGAGGAGTAGGAAAGACAACTCTACTACTTCAATATCTCAAAGAGGATTATAAGTTTTCTCAATTTCTATATTTTAGTGCTGATGATGTATATATTATTAATAGCTCTATTTATGATATTGCCGATGAGTTTGTAAGAGTTGGTGGTAGAGTGATTGTAATAGATGAGATACACAAATATAAAAATTGGGCAGTTGAGATTAAGAGTATTTATGACTCTTTTCCAGAGCTTTTGATTAGATTTAGTGGTAGTTCGATGATAAATATTTTAAATGAAAAATATGATTTGAGTAGAAGAGCTGTTATTAGCTATATTAGACCTCTTAGTTTTAGAGAGTTTGCCAAATTATATAGCAATATAGATTTACCACTACTTCGTCTTGATGATATTATCAAAGACTCTAGTGAAATTAGTTCATCTTTGGCACTTCAATATCCTAATTTATATAAAATATTTCTAAAATATCTTCAATTTGGTTCATATCCATTTTTCAAAGAGGATGAGATAGAGTTTAAAAATAAACTATTTAATGCACTAGATAAAATTATAAATGAAGATATTCCATCTATCAATAGATTACACTATGAACATCTAAGTATATTTAAAAAATTTATTGCTAAATTAATATATTCAAAAGTCCCATATAAAATAAATATATCTGCACTATCCAAGGAGTTTGGTATATCTAGCCCAACAGTGAATAACTATATAGATATTTTAGAAGATACCAAAATTATCAACTCTATACGAAAATACTCCTCAAATATATCTAATAAACCACAAAAACTACTATTTGGAAATACAAATATACTATATACATTTGCAGATGAGTTTGGAGTAGAGGCAAATATTGGCACAGTTAGAGAGACTTTTTTTGTAAGTTGTTTTAATAGAAAAGATATATATTATAGTGATATTGGAGATTTTAAAATAAAAAAATATATATTTGAGATAGGTGGTAGAAATAAATCATTTAAACAGATAAAAGATATAGAGAGCAGTTTTTTGGTAATTGATACAGATTATAGCATGGATAACTCCAAAATAGCTTTATGGTTATTTGGTTTACTCTATTAGTTTAGTCCATAATACTCAACTAACTTAACTAAAAAAATTCACAAAAGACTTGACAAACATAGACTAAATGTTGTATAATTCTCTTAAGCATTGAAAAATGCAATAATTTAACTTGATAAAAGGTAATTTTATGAGTGATAAAACAGAACAGTCAAAAGCAGAAGAGGAGATTGAAAATCCTCTAACTGATGAGATGGAAATAGAAGAAGAGAAAGTTCCTGAGGTTGATGAGCTAGCTCTTGCAAAAGCAGAGGCATCAGATTATAAAGATAAATATCTAAGAGCTCACGCTGACTTTGAAAACTCTAAAAGATTAATGCAAAAAGATAAAAATGCAGCAGTAGCATACTCTAATGAGAAGTTTGCTACTGATATTTTAAGTGTATTAGACTCATTTGAACAAGCAATTAATACAATTAATGCAGTTGAAAGCGAAGAAGAGAGTGAAGTTTTAGCTAAAATTAAAGAGGGTGTAGATTTAACATTTCAACAACTTCAAAAAGTTTTAGAGAAAAATCATATCACAGAGATACCTTGTGATGGAGAACTTGACCCAAATCTACATCAAGCAATTATGCAAGTAGATAGCGATGAACATGAGAGTGGTCATATCGTACAAGTGATGCAAAAAGGTTATATGATAAAAGAGAGAGTATTGCGTTCTCCAATGGTAAGTACAGCAAAATAGAAGATAATAATTAAAAAAGGAATAAAAAATGGCAAAAGTATTAGGAATAGATTTAGGAACAACAAACTCTGCAATGGCAGTTTTTGAAAATGGCGAAGCTAAAATTATAGCAAACAAAGAGGGTAAAAATACAACTCCTTCAATCGTAGCTTTTACAGACAAAGGCGAAGTTTTAGTAGGTGAGAGTGCAAAAAGACAAGCAGTAACAAACCCAGAAAAAACAATCTACTCAATCAAAAGAATTATGGGACTTATGTTTGCTGATGATCATGCAAAAGAGGCACAAAATAAACTACCATACCATATTATAGATAGAAATGGTGCATGTGCAATTGAAGTTGGTGGAAATACTTATACTCCTCAAGAGATTTCAGCAAAAGTATTAATGAAGCTAAAAGAGGATGCAGAAGCATACCTTGGAGAGACTATAACTGATGCAGTAATTACTGTTCCTGCTTACTTTAATGATAACCAAAGAAAAGCAACAAAAGAGGCAGGTACAATAGCAGGATTAAATGTACTTAGAATTATCAATGAGCCAACTTCAGCAGCCTTAGCTTATGGACTTGATAAAAAAGATGCAGAAGAGATTGTAGTTTATGACCTTGGTGGTGGTACATTTGATGTTACAGCACTAGAAACTGGTGATGGTGTAGTTGAAGTTATGGCAACTGGTGGTGATGCGTTTTTAGGTGGAGATGATTTTGATAATAGATTAATTGATTATATTGCTAATGAGTTTAAAAGTGATACAGGGATTGATATTAAAAATGATGTTATGGCTCTTCAAAGAATTAAAGATGGTGCAGAAAATGCTAAAAAAGAGCTTTCATCTGCTACTGAAACAGAGATTAACCTACCATTTATCACAGCAGATGCAACTGGACCAAAACACCTTGTAACCAAAATTACAAGAGCTAAATTTGAATCATTAATTGGTGATTTGGTAACTAGTACAATCAAAACTATTTCAGGTGTTATCTCTGATGCTGATTTAAGTACTTCTGATATAAAAGAGGTAATTATGGTTGGTGGTTCTACAAGAGTACCATTAGTTCAAGAAGAGGTTAAAAAATACTTCTCTAAAGAACTTAACAAATCAGTAAACCCTGATGAGGTTGTAGCATTAGGTGCTGCTATCCAAGGTGGAGTTTTAGCAGGAGATGTAAAAGATGTATTACTACTTGATATTACACCATTATCATTAGGAATAGAGACTCTAGGTGGAGTTACAACTAAAGTAATTGAAAAAGGTACTACAATACCTGCTCAAAAGTCTCAAATATTCTCAACAGCAGAAGATAACCAACCAGCAGTAAGTATCCATGTACTTCAAGGTGAAAGAGAGTTCTCTAAAGATAATAAATCTCTAGGTATGTTTGAACTTAGTGATATTCCACCTGCTCAAAGAGGTGTGCCACAAATTGAGGTAACATTTGATATTGATGCAAATGGTATCCTTACAGTTTCTGCCAAAGATAAAGGCACAGGCAAATCACAAGAGATTAAAATCACTGGTTCGTCGGGTCTTAGTGATGAAGAGATTGAAAAAATGGTACAAGATGCAGAAGCTCACAAAGAAGAGGATGAGAAAAGAAAAGAGCTAGTAGAGAGCAGAAACCAAGCAGATGCCCTAATCCACCAAACAAAAAAATCAATTGATGATTTAGGTGAAAACTTTGATGCAACAGAAAAAGCAAATATTGAAAAAGCTATCAAAGATTTAGAAGAGATTATCAAAGATGATAATGCTACAAAAGAGCAAATAGAAGAGAAAGTAAAAGCACTTACTGAAATTAGCCACAAGCTAACAGAAGCAGTATATGCAAAAGAACAAGCAAAACAAGGTGATGCAAACCCATCAGCAGATAAGAAAAAAGATGATGATATTATCGACGCAGAAATAGAATAATCGTATCGGGGTATTCTTACCCCGACAATACAAAAATATAATAATTCGTAGGGTAATAACCCACCATTAATCAAAAAATATAATAATATAGGAGAAATAATAAATGGCAAAACATCAATTTCAGACAGAAATCGGACAACTATTAAAGTTAATGACTCACTCTCTATACTCAAACAAAGAGATTTTTATCAGAGAGCTTGTATCAAATGCAAGTGATGCGATAGATAAATTTAATCACCTTAACCTTACAAATGAAAAATTTAAAAATCCAGATTGGAAAGGTGCTATTAGCATTAAGCTTGATGATGCAGATGGAACTTTGACAATTGGAGATAATGGTATTGGTATGAGTGAAGATGATTTAATGGCTCACCTTGGAACTATTGCAAAATCAGGAACAAAAGCATTTGTAGAAAACTTAACAGGTGATGCTAAAAAAGATTCTAATTTAATTGGACAATTTGGTGTTGGTTTTTACTCTGTATTTATGGTAGCAGATAGAGTAGATGTAATCACCAAAAAAGCAGGTGAAGACCAAGCATATAAATTTAGTACAGATGGAACTGGAGAGTTTGAAGTAACACCTGTAACAAAAGAGTCTCATGGAACTGTAATCTATATCAAGCTAAAAGAGGAAGAGAAAGAGTTTTTAACAAAATGGAAAGTCCAAGAGATTATCAAAAAATACTCAAACCATATCCCATACCCAATTACAGCATACTTTAGCGAAGAAGAGACAGAGGGTGAGGGTGATGATGCAGTTACAAAAACAGTAAATAAATCAGAGCAAATCAATGAAGCAACAGCTCTTTGGACAATCAACAAATCAGAGCTCAAAAAAGAGGACTATATAGAGTTTTATAAGAGTTTTGCTCATGGAGATGACGAACCACTTAAATATCTTCATAATAGAGTAGAGGGTGCTAATGAATTTACAACACTTTTCTATATCCCAAAAACAGCTCCAATGGATTTATATAGAGCAGACTACCAAGCAGGTGTTAAGCTATATGTAAAAAGAGTATTTATTACAGATGATAACAAAGAGCTACTACCACCATATCTAAGATTTATCAAAGGTATTATTGATAGCGAAGATTTACCACTAAATGTAAGTAGAGAGCTACTTCAAGATAATAGAATTTTGGCAAATATTAGACAAACTTCTGTCAAAAAAATCCTAACAGCAATTAAAAAGCTAAAAGATGAAGATGCTAAAATATTTAGCGAACAGTACAACAGAGTAATGAAAGAGGGAGCTTATCAAGACCATACAAACAAAGAGCTAATATTAGAGATTATTAAATTTAAAAGCTCAAATCAAGATGATATGGTTGGGCTTGATGATTATATTAGCCGTGGAGATAGCGAGAAAAAAGAGATATATTATATTATAGGTAAAGATGAAACAACTCTTAGAAACTCTCCTTTGCTTGAAGCTTATAAAAAAGCTGAAATTGAAGTATTAATCCTTGATGATGAAGAGGTAGATACAATCGTAACTCCAATGTATGGAGAGTTTAAAGGTTGGGCATTTAAAGATATTACAACCATTGAAGCACCAACAACTCAAACAAAAGAGGAACAAGAAGAGCAAGAAAAAGAGTTTAAATCTCTAACTGATAGATTAAAAGAGGTATTAGGCGAAGAGATTAAAGAGGCTAAAACTACAAATAGACTTACAACAAGTCCAAGTTGTGTAGTAAAAGATTCTAATGATCCAATGGCAGGAATGGCAGCAATGTTTGCCCAAATGGGACAAGACGCTCCAGAAACTCCACTAATTTTGGAAATCAACCCAGAACATGAGATGATTAAGAAATTAACAGCATTAGAAGATAAAGAAAACTTTGCTGATATGGCATGGATTTTACTTGATAATGCTAAACTATCTGAAGGAATTGAAGTAAAAGATAAAATTGCTTTTGCTAATAGAATTGCTAAGATTGCTACTAGAGCGATATAAAAATTCGTAGGGTGGGTGAGAACCCACCAATAATAAAGGTATAATATTGAAATTAAAAAAGTATTCAAATTGGAAATATTTAAAACAATTAAACTCTTCTAAATTTATAAATTCAATGTATATATATATTTTTTTAGTTCCAATATTTGTAAAAACTTTGGATATAATACCCCAAGGAAAACAAACAACTAAAAAATAACTCTAATCTAAAAAAGAGTAAAATATCATTATCAAAACAGTGTAAATTATTAAATATTAGTAGAAGTCATTTTTACTATAAACCAGTAGAGAATCAAAAGAAAAAAGAGATAAAAGAACATATAAAGAAAGTATATGAAGAGATACCAA
>JAMOOX010000110.1 GCA_027065045.1 Campylobacteraceae bacterium
CTTTGTATCTCAATAAGCTTTGGTTCTATTTTGTCTTTATCTTTTGTTGATACAATATTTGTAGCCATTATCTCATAATATTCATTATTGATATTTTGTACCTCTATCTCTCCTGATGATATTATATTATCAGTATCTGTATCTCTTGCACCTTTAGAATAATTCATTATATTTTGACAATACTCTATTGTGATGGTTGATATTATTCCCATAAGTCTCATATTGGATATTTTAGATTCAATATTATCCATACAAACACCTATAACATTTTGAGTTATTACACCATCATATTTTATTATCTCTTGTGTAGTATGCTCTATATAGTTAGATTTAGCTCCTATTTCAAAAGCTATTAAGGTCATATCATCATTCCTATCATTATCAGGATTAAATGATTCCCATTTAGCCATTTCTGCTTGTAAAATTGTTTGTAATTCTGTCATAGGCTTAGTATGATTTTTTTTAATAATATTACAAAACCTTTTTTTACCAAATGGAAAATCTTTTTCTCCTCCATTTTGATCTAAATACCCATCTGTAGTACAATAAAACTTCATACCCTCTTCTACTTGTATAATTGTCTCTTTATATTCATAATCTATAGCACATTTTTTATATCCTACACTATATCTATTACCTTTTATAGTATGAAATTCTTGATTTGAATCTATATAAAACAAAGGTGTTTCTGCACCTGCAAATTTAACTATTTGTTCTCTTCTGTTGTAATAGATAATACCACCATCCCAACCTACATTAGATACAGAATTTGCTGTTTCTTGACGAAGTAATTGTTTTATAGTTTTATTAAAATAGCTCATAACCCATGCAGGAGAAACATCCATAGTTAAATCACTATTTATTTTAGATACTATCTCCCGTTCAACTGCTTTTACTATCATAGTTACAAAAGCACCTGGAACTCCATGCCCTGTACAATCTATAAACATTATAAGACACTCATCTTCATGTCTTAGATGTTCAAGTAACCATATATCTCCACCTACTGTATCTTTTGGTATCCAAGTAACAAAATGATCTTTAAAATACCTATTCATTACCCCCTTTTGTGGTATTAAAGCTCCTTGGATTAAAGAAGCATATTTTATTGAATCACGAGTACGATTATGTATCTCTTCTAACTCTTTTCTTGAATCATTTGCTATTTTTTGTGCTTCTTTTGATTGTTGTATATATTTGTATTTTTGAACTATTTGAAACAATACATTTGCTAACTGATCTATATTGATGGGCTTTAATAAATATCCATTTACACCAATTTGTATACTTCTAAGAAATATATTTTCTTCATTATGAGCTGAGATAATTACAATAGGAACACTTTGATTAATATCTCTTATTGCTTGTGCCATATCTAAACCATTCATATTTGGCATATTTATATCTGTAATAACTAAATCAAACTTATCATTTCTAAACTTTTCTATACCATCTTTACCATCAATTGCAATAGTTATAT
>JAMOOX010000111.1 GCA_027065045.1 Campylobacteraceae bacterium
ACGACAAATATCTAATATAGCATCATAAGCATCATAAAATGGGTTCTCTTTGTGATAGTGCATCATCCACGCGGCCATCAAGCTACCACCACGACTTACAATCCCCATTTTTCTTTTGGCAACATGTGGCATAAATCTAAGTAAAAATCCTGCATGAATTGTAAAGTAACTTACACCTTGAAGTGCTTGTTTCTCTAATACTTCTAACATAGATTCAATAGTTAAATCCTCTATCTTATCATTACAATCATGAAGTATTTGATACATTGGTACTGTACCAATAGGCACAGTAGAGTGAGCAATTACAGCCTCTCTAATGGCATCTAAATCTCCACCTGTAGATAAATCCATAATTGTATCAGCCCCATATTTCAAACAAGCATCAACTTTTTCTATCTCACCCTCAATATCACTTGAAAGAGCAGATGAGCCAATATTAGCATTAATCTTACACTTTGATACCATACCTATCGCCATAGGAGTTTGATGTTTATGGTTAATATTTGCTGGAATTATACATCTTCCCCTTGCTATTTCACTTCTTAGTAGTTCAGGGTCAATCTTCTCAACCTTAGCAACATACTCCATCTCTTGAGTAATAATGCCCTGTTTGGCATAATACATCTGAGTTCTTACTTTATCGTCTTCTCTTAGTTTTACCCATTCTTCTCTCATATTTAAAATCCTAATTATTTATGACATATTAGAGTTATACCAATTCAATCTTAAATAATTATTAATTAAGAGTGATTTTATCCTATTATTTGAAATATTACTATATTAAGCTTCTAAAATTCTCTTTTAATTTGATTTATAAATTCCAATCAGATATATTAAGTACTTAAATAATTATAAAAATCAGTTTTATATATGATTTTTTATCTACTTTTACTCTTTTTTAAATTATAGTTATTTATTTTGGAAGTATAGTCTCTATAATATCACCTTTTCTTTGCAAAAGTGTTATATTATTTTTTGATGCCAACTCTTTTACATCTCCATTTATATTAAAACTAGCTAATCCTAGATAATGATTATAATCTTTATATTCTGGATATAGTTTTTTAAAGTTTTCATATTTTTTATTAATTAATTTTTCTATATCACTTGTATGTGCTTTATATTTTGTTTCTATAATAGCAATATCTTTACCATTTACCAATAATATATCATATTCATCTTCTATATTACCTTTAGTTCTATGAGCATTTGGTTCTATAAAGTCATAATTTATCCCTGCCATTGAAGGCTTTGTTCTTAATGAATTATAAAAAAATTCTTCGGCAATATCCCCTTGATTATTTGAAATATTTCCTACTAACTTTCCTAGTTTATCTAATCTTCTATCTGATTTTTCTTGAGAAGCTTTTAATTCAAGTAAGGCTTGTGCTAATTGTTCTTGTGTTATCATAATTTACTCTTTATTTATTATATCTAAATCAACTCAATTTAATACAAAAACTCAATTGATAGATAGATTTTTTTTGCTCTTTTTGATAAAAACTATTAAGAAATATTACAACTATTTATACCCTTTTGTATGGTGGTCATCTTTATACTGTTGAGGATTATGTTCATCTCTAGTAATATTAAACATATTAGCCACAGCATCTATACTACATATACTATCTTTCTCTTTGGATTGAATTCTTAGTTTTTGGGTAGGTAGATGTAAGAATTGATTAAACATCTGTTGAGCCATTTTTCTCATATTATCTTCATACTCTTTGGGTACAAATCCTTTATTTATGGCTCTTTTTAGCTCTTTTTCTATTGACTCATTTACATCTAATCTGATACCTTTGATTACGGGTTCTATTGATAATGCTCTAAGCCATTTATAAAACTCATTTTTATAATTTTCTACTATTTCATTGGCTTTTATCGCTTGTTCTTCTCTTAGGGCGTGATTTGTATCTGATATGTCTCTAAGGTCATCAATTCTAAAGATTTGTAAATTTTCAACTTTAATATCTTCTATATCTCTAGGAATTGCCATATCAAACCATAATTTATTAAGGTTGTGATTTATTATCATATCTTTTGTAATTACAGCAGTTGGTGCTGATGTAGCACAAAAAACTAATCTATATCTATTGATATATTTATCTAGTTTTTCAAACTTATCTACTTTGACATTTTCACCTAATTCATCTGCTAAATCTTGAACTTTATTTAAGTCTCTTCCTAATAATACTACATCACAACCTGCTCGTAATAGATGTTTTGATGCTAATTTACCCATCTCTCCTGCACCTACTACCACACCTGTCATACCTGCAAGATTATCACCTAAAATTACAGATGCTTGTGCCACAGCAACTGATGCTATTGAGATTGGATTGCTTGATATTGTAGTTTTATTTCTTACCTCTGCTGCACATTTGATAGCATAGCTTAGTAATCTATTGAGTTTTTTACTAGCAGTTCCATTATCATAAGAGAATTTAAATCCATCTTTGACTTGACCTGTGATTTGAGATTCTCCAATTACTAATGAATCTAGTGAGGCTACAACAGAAAATATATGTTTTATTGCCTCTTCATCATCAAATCTTTGAGCCATTGATATAAGTTCTTTAAAATCTATCTTACTTGTTTGGCTAAGTATTCCTACAATTGCATGATATGAAGCAAAATTATCACGAGTAGCTACAACTACCTCTATACGGTTACAAGTAGCTACCAAAAAAGCCTCTTCTACAAAATCAAAATTAACCAATCTATCTAAAACAGAGCGTTTAATTTGATTATCTTTAAATGCTAACTTCTCTCTTTGGGCTAAATCACATCTTTTATGATTAAAACTAATTACTTGATAATACATTAAAATTCCCTATCAATCATATCTTTAGCTATCTTTTGAAGTGAGATATTTCCCTCTTTATTCATAAGGCTTAATGCCTCTTCTACAAGAGTTTGAGCCTCTTTTATACATTTTTCTATAATATTATACTCTTTAAATCCAGCTAATATCCAGTTGAGTTCATCACTACTCAACTCTTTTTTATGGAGTGATATAAGTTTAGTTTTATCATCATTATTTAGTTTTTCATATAGATATATATATGGTAGTGTAGTCTTACCCTCTACAAAGTCATGCATAGATGGCTTACCTAAAGTATCTGATGAACTTGTAATATCTAATATATCATCAATAATTTGAAAAGCTATACCTATATTTCTACCATAAGTTTGATATGGAATTGGGTTTTTATTGGCTAAAATTGCTCCTGAATAAGCACAGGCTTCTATAAGTGAAGCTGTTTTTTGATATATCATCTTCATATAATGCTCTTTAGAACTATTAAATCTATTTGCTAATAGTACATCTGCTTGTTCTCCAAGACTTAGTTGAGTTACTGCATTTGATACTATTTTTGATACCTTACTATCAATATTATTAAGCTCATAAAACCCTTTGGAGTATAAAATATCTCCCAACATAATAGCACTCTTATTTCCATATAAGGCATTTATAGATGGTCTGTTTCTACGAACATAAGCATCATCAATTACATCATCATGAAGAAGTGAAGCTAAATGTATCATCTCTACAACAGCAGAGAGTTTAATAGCACTTAATGACTCTCCAGCAATTTTTAATATTAACTTTGCTCTTAATCTCTTTCCCACAGGAAGCTTTTTATAAAGCATTACTGTATTATCATCATCTAGTTCAAGTATAAACTGTTCTATTTTTCTCTCTACTGCTCTTAACAAATCTATCCCCTATTCACATTGAGTAACAATATTACCCACAAGTTCAATAAATAATGAATCTACTCTATCATCTATATCTTTATCTATAATAGTTGCTCTCATAATCTGTTCTTGTTCATCTTCTAGCCCTCTCTCTTCTAGCATCTTCTCAGCTACGGCAAATCTTCTAAACATTTTTTCTATTTCCATCTCTACAATATTTTCATTCGCACTCTTTGCTATACTAAAGTAGTTAGATTTAGGTGTACCTACAAAAGCATCATCATCATCAAATATATTCATTCTTTTTTATCCTAGTTTATTATTTTGAATAAAAATTATATCTAAAATAATTAAATTATAGATTGTTAAAAATATGTAAGGAGAATATTATTATTAAGTTGATATAACCTTAAAAAAGAAATTAATAGGAATTATAATGTTAAATTGGTATAAATATAGTGATGATATAGTAGATATAGCCAAAAAAGAGAATAAGCTTATATTTTTATATATAGATTATATTGGTTGTTCTTTGTGTAAGATAATGGAGAGAGAGACACTATTAGATAATCAAATTGTTAAAATATTAAATGATAACTTTATATCTGTTAAGGTAAATAGAGATGAGAGAAGTGATATATATAGATATTACCAAAAAGTATATAAACTTATGAATGCCAAAGAGGCACAACTTCCAATATCTGTATTTCTTACACCATCAATGAAACCAATTTTTATCTCATCATATCTAAAAGTTGAAGATAGCGAGGGAATTGTAGGATTTAAGAGTATATTAAATCTAATATTAGATAGATTTAATAGTGATTTTGATACCTTAGTAGAGAAAGCTAATGAGATAGAAGAGAGTATAAATAGAGTTAATACCAAAATAGAGGCTACTAAATTAGATATTTCTATAAGTAAATTAGTTTTATCACAAGCTAAAGAGCTTTTTGATACTCAAAATGGAGGGTTTGGAGATGCTCCAAAATTCCCAAATATATCTCTATTAGAACTTCTTTTGGATATGGATAAATCTATGGTAACTACTACAATAGATGGAATGCTTAGAGGTGGCTTCTATGATATGGAAGAGGGAGGATTTTATAGATACTCCAATGATAAGATGTGGATAAAAGCAAGTAATCAAAAGAGTCTATATGATAATGCCTTAATATCAGGACTTTTACTAAAAGCCAATTATAAAGAAAAGGCTTATGAGACATTAGACTTTATTATAGATAAGATGAGTAGTGATAATCTATTTTTTACTCTTATAAACAAAGAAGAAAATATAGAGATAGATAAGAGAGTAATAGTATCTCAAAATGCAATGGTAATTAAATCTCTATTTGCTACCAAAGAAGAGAGATATATCAACCAAGCCAAAGAGTCTTTAAAAGCTCTACTTAAAATATTAATGATAGATGGAAAACTATACCACTCTACAAATATAGGCGATAATCCAACAGTAGATGGATTTTTAGATGATTATGCCTATTTAGGAGAGGCATTAATTGAGGGATATAGAGTAGTTGATGATGAGGTATATCTAATAGAGGCTACAAGATTATTAAATAGTACCATAGAGAAGTATTATAATCAAGGACTATGGAAATACTCAACAGGAGATTTCTCTACAATAGATACAATTTATGATAATAATTATCCATCAGCTATATCTACAATAACATCATTTATATTAGATATATCTCAATTAGTAGATGAGGTTTATACTAAATTTGCTTATAGAACGATTCAGATACACTCATATAATCTTATGAGACAACCAATATCATCTCCTAGGCTTACGGATATGGTTATTAGGTATCTCAATAAATAAAGGTTTTTATAGTTTTGATTTTTTGGTGGTAATAATCTATATTAATCATAATCTCTCCTTTAAACCCATAAACTTTCTCCAATCTCAAATAAAAACTCAGGTGCAAAATCTGCACCATTTTTCCACTCTATCGTATTATGAGATATAAAAAAATCTTTGAAATATTCTTTATTTTTCAAAGGTTCAAATACTTCTCCATAAAGTTCATCTTTTAAATCTACTATTTTAACTTTGTTATTATTAAATTTAAGTTCTAATCTATAATCTGAAATATATTTTGCTTTATCCACATGTAAAAACATTTTATCTCCTTATGGTATAAGAGAATAAAATCTCCTACTATTTAAATTAACTTATATTTACCACAAACTCCCCATTAACCACATCAAACTCTACTCTACTTCCCTCTACTACCTTATCTTCTAAGATTAAATCAGCTAATCTATCCTCTATCTCTTCATATAATGCTCTTTTTAGTGGTCTTGCTCCATACACTGGGTCAAATCCTTTTTGGGCTATATACTCTTTGGCATTTTGAGTTAAGCTAAGTTCTATATCTCTCTCACTTAATTTATCTTGAATTGATTTAAATAGAATATCTACTATCTCTGTAATTGCTTCTAATCCTAATGGATTAAATATTACTATATCATCAAGACGGTTTAAAAACTCTGGCTTAAAGTAGTTTTTAAGCTCACTATTTACTACCTTTTCTCTCTCTTCTAAGTCATTTATCTCCATAATCTTATCACTTGCGATATTTGAAGTCATAATAATAATAGTGTTTTTAAAATCAATCGTTACACCCTTATTATCTGTAAGTCTTCCATCATCAAGGACTTGAAGAAGAGTATTAAATACATCAGGGTGAGCCTTTTCTATCTCATCAAAAAGAACCACTGAATATGGTTTTCTTCTCACTGCTTCTGTAAGTTGTCCACCCTCATCATATCCTACATACCCAGGAGGTGCTCCTACAAGTCTTGATGCTGTATGTTTCTCCATATACTCACTCATATCAATTCTAATCAAAGCATCTTCACTATCAAATAAAAATTTAGCAAGAGATTTAGCCACCTGAGTTTTACCAACTCCAGTTGAACCCAAGAATATAAAGCTTCCTATTGGGCGATTTGTATCGCTTAACCCTGCTTTATTTCTCTTGATTGCTCTTGATATTGCTTTTAGAGCTTGATTTTGTCCTATTACACTTTGATTTAAAATTGACTCTATATTTAAGATTTTATCTTTTTGAGATTGAAGCATTTTATTAACTTCAATTCCTGTCCAACGACTTACTATTGATGCTATCATCTCTTCATCTACTGAATTTTTGAGTAGAGTACCACTTTGTAGCATCTTTTTCCATTTAGATTGAAGAGCCTCTATCTCTTTGGTTTTGGCAGGGATTGTACCATATTCTATCTCTGCTGATTTATTAAAATCTCCCTCTCTTTGAGCTTGAATTGCTACATTTTTAAGAGACTCTATCTCACTTTTAAGAGTTGCTATATCATCAAATACTTTTTTCTCCTCTTCAAACTGATTATCAAGTAGGATTTTTTTCTCTTTAAGATTTGCTAACTCCTCTTCAATTTGTGCTAATCTTTGAGAGTTTTTATCTCCATCTTCCATCAATAGAGCCGATTTTTCTACTTCAAGAGTAGTTACAGCCCTTTTTGTAATTGAAAGCTCTTTTGGTTCGCTCTCAATTTGCATTTTAAGTTCAGCCGATGCCTCATCAATCAAATCTATCGCTTTATCTGGCAAAAATCTATCACTAATATATCTATCACTTAATTTTGCCGAAGCTACTAATGCACTATCTGTAATTGTAACATTATGATGAGTTTCAAGGCGATTTTTAAGCCCTCTTAAAATCTGTAAAGCCTCATTAATTGATGGCTCATCTACTTTTACTGGTTGAAATCTTCTTTGAAGTGCTGTATCTTTTTCAAAATATTTTCTATACTCTTTGAGTGTGGTTGCTCCAATAGTTCTTAGTTCTCCCCTTGCTAAAGCAGGTTTGAGGATATTAGCTGCGTCCATACTCCCCTCACTTGCCCCTGCTCCAATAATAGTATGAATTTCATCAATAAAAAGAATTATATTATCGCTCTTTTTCACCTCATCTACAACAGCTTTTAATCTATCTTCAAACTCTCCACGATACTTAGCCCCTGCGATAAGTCTGCTCATATCAAGAGATACTACTCTTTTATTTTGAAGTGAAAGAGGCACATCTCTATTGACTATCATTTGAGCCAATCCCTCTACAATAGCAGTCTTACCAGTACCTGGTTCTCCTATTAATATTGGATTATTTTTGGTTTTACGAATAAGGATTTGCATTACTCGTTGAACCTCTTCATCTCTACCAATTACTGGGTCAAGCTCTCCATCAATCGCTTTTTGATTTAGGTCAATTCCATATTTTTCTAGTGCTTCTAGTGTATCATCTCCAGTTTGAGAATCTATTGATTTACCACCTCTAATAGCTTCTAAGTTTTTTCTAAACTCACTAATATCTAAATATTTCTCAAATACCTCTCTAAAAAAACTCTCTGTTGAATTGGCAATTAGCCAACTATCAACGGCCAAAAAGCTATCCCCATTAGCACTCATTACACCCTCACCACTCTCTAATGATTTGATTAGGTTATGAGATAGTTTGATATTATCTTTGGTTACTGATGAGACTGATGAGAATTTTGAAGCCAAACTTTTGGTTTCTAGTTCTATTGCACTCTTATCTATATTCATCTTATTTAATACTTGATTAAGTATTGATTGTGAATTTGTTAAAAGCCCCCAAATAAGATGTAATGGCTGAACCTCTTGATTTTTATTATGTAGAGCCAATGAAAGTGCTGATTCAATGCTATCTCTCATTTGATTAGTTAATTTTTCTAAAATATTCATATTAATATCCTTTTAAATTATATTTATAGGAGTATTATATCAAGTTTAGTCTATACTTGTCAAGTTAGTTATATTAAATTAGTTATAGTTGAGATATTTTAATAGATTAGGGTAGTATAGTACTCTAATACTTATTATAAAGCATCTTTGTCTGTTTCGCCTGTTCTTATTCTTATTACACGCTCAAATATAGCGTAATATCACGCTAATGGATTTGGCAACATAGTGAATATCCAAATTTTAAATATAAAAAAATAGAATTAGAAGATATATTAAAAGATTTAGAGTATAAACGAGGTATGCTTGATGGTACTTCAAAATTTTTTAATGATAATGATATTAAAAATATATTGGTTAAAATGGCATTTAGAGATATTAAGTAATGCTATGAATATAGCAAATGCTAATATTAGATATATTATACAAAAAACAAAATTTTTAAGTGTGGTTTAAATACCAAAAAATATACGGCAATTACTAAAAAAAGTAAAGCAACCACAGTACGAGATATTCAAGAACTTGTAGCATTAAGATGTATAAAACAGATTGAGGGAAGTAGTGGTCGTAATGTTAGATATAAAATTATATTATAATTTATTTATTATGCAATAATATGATTAAAATTTAATCAAAAGATAGATTAGAGTTAGATACCTTTTAATATTACATCAAAAAGATAATCTACCTCTTTATCATTTAATTTAATAGTAGTTTGTGTTTGAAATAGCTCTATAATTGAAGTTTTTAAAAGTGATGGAGAGTAGATACATCGTGGATGGCACATCTTAAATCCTGCCATTAACCCAACAAATTGTTCTAGTGGCATTTGACAAATATAACACTCATTATTAAAATCTACTCTTCCTTCAAATAAGAGAAGTTTAATATAGCTCTCTACTGCTACTCTTTTGGGGTTTTGTCGTCCCCATTTGCTAGATGCCTCTAAAAGTAGATTAAAATAGAACTCATCAAGCTCTTCTATATCTCGTAGATGTGGTTCAAGTATGGTGATAAATTGATGCCAAAGTAGTATTTTTGAGTTATCTTTGAGCCAATCAAATGATAAATGACTAACTCTGCGAAGTCGTGGTAAAAACCTACTATCTTCTCCCTCAACTTCAAAATCTATCAAAAATCCCAAAGATATTATAGAGTGTCTAGCACCAAAAAACCGATAATATGATTGAGAACTCTTACTACTCAAAATTGTAACAATAGTATCTTCATTTTTGGCATTTTTTACAGATAATATAAAACCTTTCATTATAATTACTTTAATAAATCTTGATTTTTTATGTACATTTTTTATCCTTTTGATAGATTATAATATAATATATATAGACATTTTATCAAATTGCTATAAAGTTTTAGATAAAATATAGAAAATAAAACTATATAAAAAATATTTTAAATAAGGATTAGTAATGAAAGTTCTATTAATAAAAGATGTAAAAGCACTAGGTTTAGCTGGTGAGATAAAAGAGGTAAAAGATGGTTATGGACATAATTTTCTTATCAAAAAAGGTTTAGCTAAGCTTGGGACTACTGCTGTGATTGCTCAATGGGAAGAGGAGCAAAAGATAAAAGCACAAGAGTTAAAAGATGAGATAGCAAAGTTTGAAGATTATAAAAAGAAGTTAGAAGATATTAAAGTAGTTATCAAGAAAAAATCAGCACCTGTTGGAATTCAAGGAAGTGTTGGTAAAGATGAGATTGTAAGAACACTTAAAGATAGTCATAATATTGATATTGATAAAAAGACGCTAGAGCTTAAAAAACCTATTAAAACAACGGGTATTATTGGTGTAAAGGCTAAATTAGGTCATGGGATTATTGCTACTATTAGTGTAAGTGTGGAGAGTATATAGGTGTTTGATGCTACAACGATATTAGCTTATAGAGGTAATGACAGGGCAGTTATTGGTGGTGATGGGCAAGTTACTTTTGGAGATACAGTTCTCAAAGGTAATGCTAGAAAGATTAGACGGCTTTATAATGATAAAATATTAGCAGGATTTGCTGGTAGTACGGCTGATGCTTTTACTCTTTTTGATATGTTTGAGGGGATTTTGAATGAGAAAAAGGGTGATTTGTTTCGCAGTGTAATAGAGTTTTCTAAGCAGTGGAGAGGGGATAAGCATTTGCGAAACTTGGAGGCTATGATGATAGTGCTTAATCGTGAGCATATATTTATCCTTACAGGTAATGGAGATGTGGTAGAACCAGAAGATGGTAAGATTGCTGCTATTGGTAGTGGTGGTAATTATGCTATCTCTGCTGCTAGGGCATTATATAAGCATAGTTCTCTAAATGAAGAGGATTTAATCAAAGAATCATTGGCAATTGCAGGTGATTTATGTATATATACAAATAAAAATATCAGAACGCTAGAGTTATAAAGGATATAATAGTTGGATAATTTAACACCAAAAGAGATAGTAGCACAATTAGATAAGTATGTGATAGGGCAAAGAGAAGCTAAAAAAACAATAGCAGTGGCACTTAGAAATAGATATAGACGAATGCAACTTGATATTGAAACACAAAGAGATATAGTACCTAAAAATATTTTGATGATAGGTGATACAGGAGTTGGTAAGACAGAGATAGCTAGAAGACTTGCTAGAATGATGTCTGTACCATTTCTCAAAATTGAGGCTAGTAAATATACAGAGGTTGGATTTGTAGGGCGAGATGTAGAATCTATGATTAGAGATTTGGCTAATGTATCTTTGGGATTAGTCAAAAAAGAGGAAGAGAAAAATAATAAAGAGAAGATAGAGGCTTATGTTGAAAATAAGATTATAGAACAGCTTTTACCACCTCTTCCTAATGGTGCTACTGATGCTAAGAGAGCTGATTATGATAAATCATTTGCTAAGATGCAAGAGAAACTTGAAAATGGTAAATTAGACCATCTTAAAATCAAGGTAGATATAAAAGAGAGTAATGATTTTAGTGATAGTGGAATGCCTACTCATATTATAGAGGTTCAAGAGTCAATCTCTAAAGTTTTAGGAGGATTAAATAAAAATTCTAAAACCAAAGAGGTAAGTGTAAAAGAGGCTAAAATTCTTTTGGCACAAGAGGCTACTAATGAGCTTTTTGATAATGATAATATCAAAGAAAAGGCTAAAAATAGGGTAGAAGAGGGCGGTATAATATTTCTTGATGAGATTGATAAGATTGCTGTGGCAAAATCAAGTAGTAGCAGACAAGACCCAGGTAAAGAGGGAGTACAGAGAGATTTACTTCCAATAGTAGAGGGTTCAAATGTCAATACAAAATTGGGTATGATTAAAACAGACCATATCTTATTTATTGCAGCAGGGGCTTTTCATGTAAGTAAACCAAGTGATTTAATTCCTGAACTTCAAGGTAGATTTCCATTAAGAGTAGAACTTGATAGTCTCGATGAAGATGCTTTACATAAAATTTTGACTCAACCACAAAACTCTATGGTAAAACAGTATCAACTCCTTTTAGGCGTAGAAAAAGTAGAGCTTATATTTCAAGAAGAGGCACTAAGGTCTATTGCTAAATATGCCTTTAAAGCAAATGAGAAGAGCGAAGATATTGGGGCTAGAAGACTTCATACTATTATGGAGAAGATATTAGAAGATATTAGTTTTGATGCTGATGAACATTGTGGAGAGACTATAACTATTGATGAAGAGTTAGTAACAAAACAAGTTGGTGATATTGTCAAAGATGAAGATGCAACAAGGTATATATTATGATAAAAAATAAAAAGAGTGGTTTTGTAGCAGTTGTTGGAAGACCAAATTCTGGTAAATCTACCCTACTAAACTATTTAGTAGGTGAGAGATTAGCGATGGTTTCAAAAAAGGCTCAAGCTACAAGAAAAAGAATGAATATTATCGTAATGTATGAAGAGACTCAAATTATATTTGTAGATACTCCAGGTATTCATAAAAAAGAGAGACTGCTTAATCAATTTATGTTAGATGAGGCTCTTAAGGCTATGGGAGATAGTGATTTAATACTATTTCTTGCCCCTGCGACTGATTCACTCAAAGAGTATGAGAAGTTTTTGGAGTTAAATCAATCAAAAAATGCCAAGCATATTGTACTTTTGACTAAAATAGACCATATTAAAAAAGATGCTATTTTATCAAAGCTAATGGAGTATCAAAAATATCAAGATAAATTTCAAGCCATTATTCCATTTTCTGTAAATAAAAAAGTTGGTAAAAAAGCACTTTTGGATGAGATAAGTAAAAATCTTCCAGACTCTCCATATCTATTTGATAATGATATGATTACAACTGAAAATATAAGAAATATATACAAAGAGCTAATAAGAGAATCTATATTTGAAAACCTTAGTGATGAGATACCTTATGAGAGTGATGTAGTTATTGATAAAATTTATGAAAGTGATGAGATAGATAAAATTTATGCTACGATTGTGGTAGAAAAAGATACTCAAAAGGGTATTATTGTAGGGCATAAGGGTGAGGGTATCAAAAGAGTTGGGAAGTTAGCTAGAGAGGTATTAGAACACTTTGCTAATAAAAAAATCTATCTAAATCTTTTTGTATCTGTAAAAAAGGGTTGGAGTAAAAATAGAGACTCTCTTGAAGAGTTTGGTTATATAGTATAAGCTATTATTAATATTAAAACATATATAATATTAATACTTTGTTAAAGGAGCTATAAAGCTATGTTTAATATCAAAAGTAAGTCAAAAACAAAAGATAAAAAATCAGCAAACAAACAATCTAAATATAAATCTATCTTTACAATAGATGCTTATGAGAATAGATTTTATAAGCAACATAGTAATAAAATTGAGCCTAAGAAAAAGGCTGAATATAATACCTCAAATTATGTTACATCATATATGAGCAATAAAGATTTAATTTCTGCTGTAATTGAGATTAGTAATAATATACCAGAAGAAGATATTGATGATACAATAGAACTTAAGACTTATGAGGAGTTAGGCTTAGACCAAGCTAATACATATATTATAAGTTCCGTAGAGACAACAGAAGTAGATAATAATAGACATTTTCAAGTATTTGTTACCGAACCAGAAACAATTCAAGAAAAGTTCTCATCAGTTTTAGTTGAAGTTAAGTTTATAGATTTAATTATCCCATCACCTCTTTTATATAAAACTCTATATACAAATAAGATACTACATAATGTAGGACTTGATTGTTTTATCTATTTTACTAGATATGATACTGTTGTGGTATTGTATAAAGATGGAGACTATTTATACTCTAAATCAATAGAGTCCTCTCTTACTAGAATTTATGAAAAATATTTGGAGATGCCAGGTGATAGAATGGATGAAGATGAGTTTTATAAAATATTAGGTACTGAGGGGCTAAAAACAACAAATAGTGATTATCAAAAAGATGTAATGAAAATCTTTGGAGAGGTTTTTATTAGTATTAATGATATTTTAATATATGCAAAAAGAGCCTTTGATTTAGAGTCTATTGATAAAGTTTATGTAGGTAGTGAATTTGGTCCAATTGCAGGGCTAGAGGATTATTCCCAGACATATTTAGGGCATGTTTTAAGTGAGCTAAATTTTGATTATAGTTTTGATAGTAATGAGTGGTATTTAGAGCAGTTTCAATGTTTAATGGCTCTTACTTCAATTGGTTATCTTAACGAAGAGGATACTAATCTTGTAAACTTAACACAGTTTTATAGACCACCACCTTTTCATATGCGACCAGGTGGGCAGTTTATAATATCAACTACAATAGCAAGTGTTGTGGGTATTACCTATCCATCAGCATATCTAATTGGTGCTTATGCTAATCAGTTGGAGAGTCATCTATTAGAAGATAAAAAGAACAAACTTACAGCTATTGCTAATAAGTATAAACATATAATTGCTACTAAAAGTGCTATTTCTAAAAAATTAGATGGAGAGATAGAAGCACTAGATGTTACATATAGTAGTAAAATCAAAACTTTAAGTGCTATTTATAATAAAAAAGTTCACTATAAACTAAAATCAGAATCATTATATAAGTTTGCGGCTGACCTTAAAAGGCATGATGTACGAACAGATAGTATCAGTAGTGAGAATGATACATATACAATATCTTTAGTAAGTGAGAGTAGTAAGAGTATTACTAATTTAATTAAATCAGTGTCAGAAGAGTATTTTGAAAAAATAGATACTATAGATATTTCTAAAATTACTCATGACCAATCTACAGGGTATTATAGAGGATTATTAGAGGTGAAGTTAAGATGAAATTCTTTGCAGATAAAATGGAGGCATTAGATAAGTTTTTTGCCTCTAAAAATAGTAGTGAAAGTTATATGATTATTGTAGGGGTTGCTGGGAGTATCGCTTTTGTAGCATATATGATTTTTTTACCCTATGCTACCTCTGAATTTGAAAACTCAAAAGCTGAAAAGATTTCTATTAAAAAGAGTATTAATACACAAAAAGATTATTTAACATCTATAACAGTAGGTGGAGATAGAGATTATCATGTAAAGCAATATAATCGTGATATTGCTCAAAAGAAAAACTCTATTGCTAATTATAAAGCAAAAATTAAATTTGTAAATCTAAATCTTGAACAACTATCTGATATGCTTTTTAATAAAAGAAGTTGGTCAAAATTTATAGATTCTATTAGTTCTAAATCTGATGAACATGATTTAATGCTTAGAGAGATTACAAGTGAATATGTAGATAATAATGGTAGTTTTGGACATGTTTTAAAAGTTGGTATATCTTGTAAGGGTGATTATAATGGAATTGTAAAATTTATTAATCAATTAGAACAAAATGTATTAGTTACAGATGTATATGATATTCATATATATTCTGATACAAATACATCTTATGCCTTATCTGATATTAATATTTCTGTATGGGGAGTAAATCACTAATGAAAAAGTCAATAATATTTATAGCTATTAGTAGTATTTTACTATTTGGGCAAAATATATCTGTTGAAGATATTAAAATGATGGTTCAAAAGATTAGAGATAAAAGAGTAGGTATTGATATGAGCCAGTTACAATATACTGAAAATCCATTCGTATCTGTTGTTAAGGGTGGAGATACAAACTCTACAAAAATGGTTTTTAAACCAAAACGGATAGAGATACAGCTTAGCTTAGATGCTATAATGAATCAACGAGCAAAAATTAATGGTGAATGGAAAAAAATAGGAGATATGGTATCTGATTATAATATAACTTATATTAATGATAGAAAAGTTATATTATCAAGAGATAATAATCATACAAAAGAGATTTTTATATATAAAGATAAAAATATTATAACTTTAAAAGGGGAGTAGATATATGAAGAAATTTAATTTTAAAGGTATATTACTGATAGTAATAATTACACTATTACTACCAAATATATTAAATGCAAAGGGGTGTTCTACAAAGCTTTTTACAGCTACAATGAATAGTGAAATCACAATTGCAGATGCTATTGAAAATTTAGCAGATACTTGTGGTTTTAGTATTATTGTAAGAGATGGTTCAGCTAAAAAGCGTCTAAATAAGAGATTATATTATGTAAAGCTTAAAAATAGTACTCTTAGAGGATTTTTAGATACTGTACTTTTAGAAAATGATTTAATATATACTCTTAATGGTAACAAGTTAGTTATATCATATTTAACAACAAAAACTTTTAGAGTTCATTATATATCAGGGAGTAGAACGGGTAGTTCAAAAGCTAATGTAACTATTGCAAACTCTAGTAACTCTGCATCTAGTGGTGGTGGAGAGAGTGGTGGTTCATCTAGTGGAGGAGGAAACTCTGAAACAGGAATTTCAATTCAAAGTGATGATAAGTTTGAATTTTGGAATACAGTAGAGAAAGAGATTCAAAGAATATTAATAGGTGCTGGTGATGGTAGTACGCACTATTTAAAAGAGGGTGATTCTTGGGTGGGCCCTGATGGGCAAAAGTGGGAGTATAATCCATTAGCCCCAATAGTAAATCCAACAGCAGGAATGGTAACAGTAACTGGTACTGCAAAACAGTTAAAAAGAGTAGCTAAATATATTAAAACTCTTACAAAACAGATTAAAGCACAGGTATTAATTGATGTAAGAATATTAAGTGTAGAGTTTGATAATAGTAAGACTACTGGAGTTGATTGGACTCAAATCTATGGACTTCAGAATTTTACTCTAAACTCTATGATGATGACACAGAGTAATGTTGCTTCGTATGAAAGAGGTGGTGGAGAAGGTGGTGGAAGTTTTCCATTCTCTGGAACTACATTTGCAGACAATCCTACACCTACAAGAGCAGGTGTTTTTGAAGTTGGTGCTACTGCAGAGATAAAAGATTTAGTTAAATTTTTGGGCACTCAAGGAGATGTAAAATCAATTTCAAGTCCTAGAGTATTAACTCTTAATAATCAACCAGCACTTATTAGTGTAGGTAGAGAGCTATTTTATAAAATCAAATCATCTACTTCAACATCAGGTAGTGCTGGTGGGACATCATCAGAGGGTGAGCAAGTTAGTTCTGTTTTTGCTGGAATACTATTAGATATTACACCTGAAATTTCTCCAAATGGTATGGTTACACTTAAAATTAACCCATCAATTACAGATACAGCAGATAGTGTAGCATCAGATGGAACAGTTAGGACTATTCCACCTGATTTAATTAGACGACAAATTGCTTCGGTAATTACAGTAAAAGATGGGAAACATGCTGTTTTAGGTGGGTTGATTTCATCTAAAAAAGGGTTAAAAATATCTAAAGTCCCACTTTTAGGTGATTTACCACTACTAGAGTATATGTTTAAAAAAGAGGAGAAGATTGATAAGGTAGAAGAGCTTGTATTAATTATTACTCCTCATATTATTAAGAGTAGTAAAGATATGTCTCTTAAAGCATTAGGATATAAAAAATTAAGTCATGAGTAGTTTTAATGATATTAAAAATATATTTATTGATACAATAGATATTGAAGAGTATGTTGAATTAGAATCAGCACTATATTCTTATAATAGATTATCTGATAGTATTAATAGACCACTTAAAATGGTACTACTTTTTGGAAGACCAGGGACAGGTAAGAGTATATTACTCAACCGTCTCTATCAAAATCTTAAATATCAAAGAGAGATACACTATTTTGATGCCCCCTCAACAGAGGAGAGAGAATTTTTTAGAAAGTTTTTTAAGTTAGTAACTCTAAAAGATTTACCAAAAAATACAGAGATAAACTTCACTACTTTAGTTGATTATTGTAAATCTATTCAAGGTAAAAGAGAGATTACAATTTTATTAGATGAAGCTCAAATGTATGATACCTCTATGTTAGAGAAGATTAGAATTTTATCAGATACTAGGGCTATTAAATTTGTAATTTCAATACATAAAACTGATAATGAAGATTTAATCACAAAAGAGCATTTTAAGACTCGTATTTGGGAAACAATAGAACTAAGAAATGTAAGTAAAGTAGAACTCAAAAGCTATATACATAAAAAACTTTTAAAGAGAAACTATTTTGAAATAGCAGATATTATCAAAGATAAGCATATTAATATGATATATAGCTTTACAAATGGTAACTTTAGAGAGTGTAATAAGATGATGTTTAAGATTTTTGAGATTTATGAATATTATGATGGATTAGAAGGTTATAAAATCAATGAAAACAGATTTTCTAAAAAGTTTATAGAGATGGCTGCTATAAGATTAGGATATATTAATGTATGAGATGAAAGATTTAGAGAGAGAGTGGCTCAAATATAAATTAAAACGCTCAATACCATATTTTATTTTACTATTTTATATTATTTTAATTGCTATTTATTATAACTATAGAGTAGTTGTCAATAGTTTTGTAGGTGAATATTATAGTAAAATAGTTAAAAAATATGATATAGGTAAAGATACTATCATCATAGAAGTCAATAAAAGTAAAGATATTGTAGTTAAAGTTGATAAAAATATTACTAATGATGAGTTAAATGTAAGTGATGAACTGTTTGATATAAATAGTACTATTTATGAAGAGAATGTAACAGACCCATTTTTTAGTAGTATTAAAAGTGAAATCAAAAAAACTCCACAAGATAAACTAGAAGATGAGATAGAGAAAAGACATGAGAAAAAATATGTATATATTAAAACAACTTCAAAAGCATATAAAGAGGTGGAAAAAAGATTTGCACTGAATCAAGACCCAGAAGATGCACTATTTTTAGCAAGATTTTATTATGAGTCTAAAAAATATAAAAAATCTGAAGAGTGGGCATTTATAGCCAATGAGTTAAATGACTCTTCTGAAGAGAGTTGGTTGATTTATGCAAAATCAAAAGCAAAAAGAGGTAAAATATTAGAAGCAGTGCATATTTTAGATTCATATCTTAAAAAACATAATTCAATAGCTGCTAGAAAACTATTAGAACAATATAGAACAAAATTATAAAAAGAGGGAATAATGGTTAAATTAATTAAAATAATGTTAGATGAAAATCTTTTAGCAAAAGATAGTATATCCTATTTGGTTAGACATCGTCCAAATCCACTTAAAGTTAATTTTGCTAATCTTATAGAGCATAAATTTATTGATGTTAATATTGTAGAGGAGTTCCTTGCTAAAAAGATTAGGGAAGGTACTATTAACCTAGCCCATCTTGAAAAAATTGAGGGTATGAATATTAATAAAATTCTACACCTTGTAGCCAAAGAGCTAAAAGTTAAGTTTGTAGATTTAGATGATATAGAACTTGATATGAACCTATTTGCCAAGACACCATATAAACAGTTACTTAAATATGATGTTATTCCTGTTGAAGAGAGTGACCTTAGTATCTTGATTGTTTTTGGAGACCCATTAGATATGGAAGCACAAGATGTAATGCAGAGAATTTTTCCTAGAAAGCCTCTTGATATTGCAATTGCTCGTCCTAGACAAATTCAAGAGTATCTACAGAGACTAGAGATTAATGAGAGTGTTAAGGGGTTAGTTAATGGAATTAGAGATGATTTAAAAGACTCTTCAGGAGGAGATGAAAGAGATAGAGATGAGTCTCCCGCTGTATTAAAGCTTGTAAATATTATTCTAAGAAAAGCTATTACATCGTATGCTAGTGATATTCATATTGAAGCAACTGAAAAAAACTGTATCGTAAGAGCTAGAATTGATGGTATGTTAGTTCAATTATTTACTTTTGATAAAGATATATTTTTCCCTCTCTCTTCAAGGATAAAGCTTGTATCAAATCTTGATATTGCAGAGAAAAGAAAACCGCAAGATGGAAGATTTTCTACTGAAGTAGCAGGTAATCCTTATGACTTTAGGGTCTCAACACTGCCTACACTTCATGGTGAATCTATAGTTATGAGGATTTTGGATAAGTCCAAAGTTATGATAAGGTTGCAAGATTCCGGAATGACAAAACATAATTATGATAAATTTACAGAGAGTATTGAAGCACCTTATGGAATTGTACTTGTAACAGGACCAACAGGAAGTGGTAAAACCACAACTTTATATGGTGCTTTAAATGAAATCAGAGATGTAAGAGATAAGATTATTACAGTTGAAGACCCTGTTGAGTACCAGATGGGTGGAATTCAGCAAGTCCATGTAAAAGCTAGTGTAGGACTTAGCTTTGCTGATGCTCTTCGTTCAATTCTTAGACAAGACCCTGATAAGATAATGATTGGGGAAATTAGGGACCAAGAGACTCTTAGGATTGCTATTCAAGCAGCTCTTACAGGACACCTTGTGTTATCTACTCTTCATACAAATGATGCTATTAGTGCTGTAACAAGAATACTTGATATGGGAATAGAGAGTTATCTTGTAAGTGGTGCTTTAGTAGCTATTCAAGCACAAAGACTTGTAAGAAAGCTTTGTTCTCACTGTACCGTTCCTGATACACTCCAAGAGAAAGTAATGAGAGAGATAGAACCATATCTTCCAAAAGATGGTAGAGAGTTAAAGTTTTTTAGAGGAGAGGGGTGTAAAGAGTGTGGACACTCTGGATATAGAGGACGGGAGATGATTTCAGAAGTACTTCAAATTAGCGAAGAGTTTTCACGACTAATTGCTTCAGGTGGGTCTAAAGAGGAGATGACAGAGTTAGCATTTAAAGATGGTTTTGTTCCTATGTTTAGTGATGGATTAATTAAAGCACTAGAGGGTAAAAGTACAGTAGAAGAGGTATATAGGGTGGCAAGACTATAATGAAATATTTTAATGTAACTATAATTAATAAAGGTGTCAAAAGTGTAGAAGTAATTAAGGCACAAGCTAAGATGGGTGCTGTATCTACTGCAAAAAGAAAATTTCCAGGTGCTGTTATTGTAAGGGCTGTAGAGACAGCAGCTCCTGTTGAAGATAGTTTTCAAGAGATTATGAAAAAAGTTAATGATGCAATGGAGGGTGCAATTCCTGAATCTGCAAAAATAGCTAGTATTAGACAAATTGCTGTTATGAGTGATGCTGGTATTCCTATTAATGATACTCTCCAAGAGATTGCAAATACTGTTGAAAATGATAAATTAAAAAAGATTTATCAAAATTTATGTGATGATATTAATGCAGGAAAGAGTATGTCTGCCTCTATGGAAAAATATCGTGGTGAATTTGGAAATATTACTATCGCTATGACAGACTTGGGTGAAAAAACAGGTAATATATCAGAAGCATATTCCAAATTAGCAGGAATTTTGGAGGATATTGCTGATAATAATAAAAAATTTAAAAAGGCTCTTAGAGGTCCTAGAAATACGCTAATTGCTATGGGGGTAGCATTTTCTATTTTGATTTTGGCTGTTGTTCCTAAATTTAAAGAGATATTTGAAGCTTTAAAAACGGACTTGCCACTACCAACACAAATTTTACTTTTTCTTGAACATTATATGAATACATATATGGTTGAAATTATTGTTAGTTT
Source organism: Campylobacteraceae bacterium (assembly GCA_027065045.1). Taxonomy (GTDB): domain Bacteria; phylum Campylobacterota; class Campylobacteria; order Campylobacterales; family Sulfurovaceae; genus FS08-3. Next base: position 21,389 of record JAMOOX010000111.1, read on the forward strand.
TATTGTTATTAAACAGATACATAAATATATGTATAATAATAATATAGATTATCAGTTTAAGGTTGATGAGATAATGATTCACCCTAAATTTATTTTAATTAGTAAGGCTATATTTCTCTCTACAATGCATAGATATAATCTTGTATTTGGAGAGCTTGTAAAATCAGGTACTCCTGTTGTAGAGGCTTTAACCACTGCTGTTGGAATGGTAGATAATCTAGCATTAAAGAAAAAACTAGAAACAATATCTCCAAATATTCAAAGAGGTAAGAGTCTAACAGAATCACTTATTGAGACAGGACTTTATGAAAATATGCTTTTACAGATGATAAAAGCTGGTGAAGCTGGTGGGCAATTAGATATGATGTTGGATAAGGTTACAAATTATTATTATGCTGAATTTACAGATTTAATTGATAATTTATCTGCTTATATTGAGCCTATTATGATGTTTTTTATTGCTTGTCTTGTTACGCTTATGGCTCTTGGAATATTTATGCCTATGTGGGGTATGGGTGAAGCAGCAGGAGAGTAGATAGATATGGTATTTAAAAATCTAAAAGAGATAGAAACCCTATCTTTAGATGAAAAATTAAAGAGAGTAGGAGGGTTTAAAAAAGCTCCCTACTCTAAAAATCTATTTAGAACTAATATGATGCTAAATCCATTAAAGTTAAATCATTTAAATCAAATTGATAATCTTAAATCTGATATGATAACTCTAAACTTAGAAGATGCCATTGCCCCATCTCGTAAAAAAGAGGCACTCTATAATATAGCTCTATTTTTATCTAATATAAGAGAGTCTAATAGTTTTATCGTAATTCGTACCAATCCATTAGGAGAGGGAGCAGAAGAGGAGATAGAGTTTTTAAATGATTTTGGTTTTGATGCTATTAGAGTATCAAAGGTTAAAACTAAAGATGATATATCCAAAGCTCTATCAATCCTATCAAAAGATAAGGAGCTTCATATCTCAATGGAGACAAAAGAGGCTTTTATAAATTTAAGAGAGTTTAGAGTTGATAATAGATTTACAACAGCTAATATTGGTATTTTAGACCTATTAAACTCACTTAATCTACCTCAATCACTACTTGAAATTAATAATCCTACAATTGATTATATACTATCTAAATTTTTGCTAGATGCTCATTTTATAGGAATTAGAGCAACCTCTTTTATGTTTCAAGATTATAATAATATCAAAGATTTTAAAGAGTGGTGTAAAAAAGAAAAATTAATGGGCTTTAGTTCAAAAGCATGCATGGGACCAGCTCAAGTAGATATAGCAAACTCTATATTTGGAGTATCCAAAGATGAGATAGAACGAGCTAAACATATCAAAAAAGTTTTTGAAGATAGTAGCAGTATAAATGAAAATGGATTTATGGATACTAAATATGGTTTTATAGATGAACCTATCTATAAAGATGCTCTATTGGTATTGGATAGTATATGAAAATAGTTTTAATAATTCTACTCTTTATATCACCTATTTTTAGTTATGATTATCTTCAAAATAGAGATGTTCAAAAATTTATAAACTATATGGAAAAAGAGCATAAATTTAATAAAAGTGAATTAGAGAGTATATTTAAAAAAACTAAATTTGATAAAAAAGTTTTATCTAAATACACCGTCCCTAAAAAAGCATATAGAAGTGATGCTAGTTGGAAAATTTATGAGAATAACTTAGTAGTTCCCTTAATGTTTAAAAGAGCAAAAAGATTTAAAAATACTCATTTAAAACTTCTAAAAAAAATATCTAAAAAGTATAAAGTAGATATAAATATTATTATAGCAGTTGCAGGAGTAGAGAGTAACTTTGCTAGAAATACAGGAAATTTTTCTATAATTAATTCACTTACAACTTTGGCCTTTTTTAAAAATAGGAAACAGAAGTTTTTTAAATATGAGTTAGAAGAGTATCTTCTTCTTTGTCGAGAAAAAGGGTATGATATATTTAAACTTAAAGGCTCTTTTGCTGGTGCTATGGGTGTGGTTCAGCAACTTCCATCAATTAATAGAGAGTATGGTGTAGATTATGATAGAGATGGTATCTCTAATCCTTGGAGTATCCCTGATGCCCTAGCTTCAATTGCTAATTTTTTACATTTAAATGGTTGGAATAATAGCAGAGATATAGTTATTAGTAGTAGATATAATAAAAAAGAACCTCTACTATTAGAGAGTGGTTTTGATAAGTATTACTCTATTAATACTTTAAAAGATAATGGATTAATATTTGCTAACTTTAAGCAAGAAAATGCTACTTTAATAGAGTTAAATGGTAATATTGGTAGAGAGTTATGGCTAGGAGATAAGAATTTTGATATTTTGACAAGCTATAATAATAGCATAAATTATGCAATGGCACTATATAGAATATCAAAAATGATTGATAAATAAGATGTAATCAATGATGGATGAAGATATAATTTGGAAAGGTCATGATAAGCATATTACAATGATGAAGTATCATCTAATATCTCTTATTCTTTTTATTATAATTATATCTATATCTATAAAAATAGATTTTAAATTTTTATCTCTTTTAGTTATTCCTTTTCTTCTATCTTATAGCAAATATAAAGCGATTCTTAGAGATAGTTTTGAAATCAACTCTAAACGATTGGTTATGGTACATTTCAAAAAAGGTAAATATAAAACTCATGAAATAGAGTTATATGATGTTAAACATTTGGTATTAGAACAAAAAGCAAATGGTAAAGGTTATATTATATTTAAGACTATGAGCAGTAAATTTGAAGAAGTCATAACACCATGTATGAATAATCCAAAAGAGATACATAATATTATAAGAGATATTGTAGAAGATTTAAAACTCAATAGAAATAAAATTTTATCAAGTGATATAGAGTAAATTTGTATAATTAAACCATTTAACACTCTTTTTTATATATAATTTGAAAAAATATCTTATAAGAGGATTATATATAATGATAGATTTAAAGTATTTAGAAAAAAATTATGAAGAAGCAACAGATAAGCTAATTAAAAAAGGTGTAGATAGAGAAGTTTTAGATAAACTAAATTCACTATTTATCACACACAAAGAGGCTTTGAAATCTTATGAAGATAGTAAGGCACAACAAAATCAATTATCAAAGCAGTTTGGAACATATAAAAAAGAGGGCAAAGATATAGCACCCCTTAAACAAGAGATTGATGAGTTAAAAATAGTTATTAATAGCAAACAAGAAAAAGCAAGAGAAATATCTCAACAAGTTGAAGAGTATGCTCTAAATATCCCAAACTTCCCAGATGATAGTGTCCCAAATGGAGAGAGTGAAGATGATAATGTAGAGCTTCGCAAAATCCTTAATCCAAAAGAGTTTAGTTTCAAACCCAAAGAGCATTGGGAGTTAAGTGAGATAAATGGTTGGATTGATTTTGGTAGAGGAGTTAAACTTGCCAAGAGTCGTTTTAGTGTCCTTAGAGGAGATGGAGCAAGATTAGAAAGAGCATTAATTAATTTCTTTTTAGATGAGAACCGTGCCAAAGGATTTGAAGAGGTAGCCGTACCATTTATCAATAATCGTGATATGCTTCAAGGTACAGGACAACTACCAAAATTTGAAGATGACCTATTTAAGATAGAAGATGAAAATCTATTTCTAATTCCAACAGCAGAAGTCCCACTTACAAACTTATATAATGATGAGATTTTAAGAGCAGATGAGTTACCAAAACTTCTAACAGCATATACCCCTTGCTTTAGAAAAGAGGCAGGAAGTGCAGGACGAGATACAAGAGGTATGATAAGACAACATCAATTTAGCAAAGTAGAGATGGTAGCAATAGCTAATCCTCAAAATTCAGAAGAGATATTTCAAATGATGGTATCTAATGCTTCAGATATACTTAGCAAATTAGGCTTACCTCATAGGGTAGTGGAGTTATGTTATGGAGATTTAGGATTTAGTGCCTCAAAGACAATAGATTTAGAGGTATGGCTACCTGGTCAAAATCAATATCGTGAGATAAGTTCAATCTCAACTACAAAAGAGTTTCAAGCAAGACGAGCTAAAATTAGATTTAAAGATGGCAAAAAAAATAGCTTAGTCCATACTCTAAATGGTTCAGCATTAGCAGTAGGTAGAACAATAGTTGCTATAATGGAAAATTATCAAAATGAAGATGGTAGTGTAGATATTCCAGAAGCACTAAAAAAGTATATGTAATGATAGCTATTGTAGATTATAATATTGGCAATCTTGCCTCTGTTATTAATGCCTTTAAAGTATTAGGCGAAGATGTCGTAGTAGAGTCTAATCCATCTAAACTAAAAGAGTATGATAAATTAATTTTACCAGGGGTTGGAGCTTTTGGAGATGCTATGGAACATCTTAAAAGTAATGGTATGGATAGGGCAGTAATAGAGTATGCAAATAGTGGAAAACCACTTTTGGGAATTTGTCTAGGAATGCAACTATTATTTGAAAGTAGCCAAGAGTTTGGAAATCACAAAGGATTAGGAGTGATTGAGGGTAGGGTAGTAGCATTTGATGAATCTAAGTTTGAGCAAAAACTAAAAGTCCCACATATGGGTTGGAATGAGCTATTTATCCAAAAAGATACAGCACTTTTTAAAAATTTATCAAAAGAGTTTTATCTATACTTTGTACACTCATATCATATTGAATGTGATGATAAATATGTAATTGGAAAAACATATTATGGATATGATTTTGTAAGTGCCGTAAATAGAGATAATATATATGGAATACAACCACACCCAGAAAAAAGCCATAAAAATGGACTAAAGATTATAGAGAATTTTATAAATATGTAGGGTGTGATTGCTATCACACCTTTTGAAAAATATAATATTAATGGTGCGTTGGGAAACGTACCCTACGGAAGGAAAAGCCAATGAGTGAGCATTTTATTAGAGAGATTGAGATTAAAAATTTTAAATGTTTTAATGATTTCAAAGCAGATGGATTTGGTAGAGTTAATCTTATTGGTGGTAAAAATAATGTTGGGAAGACGGCTTTTATGGAGGCTATATTTTTAGCTTCTGATATTAAGAGTATTGATTCAATAGATTTTATTAACTCATTTTTTGTAATAGAGACACTTAGAGAGGTATTAAAGAGTTATAGTGGAGAGATGCTTGTATTAGAGATTATAAAAGTTTTTGAAAAGTATCAAAATATAGAGATTAAAACCAAGGATTTTTATATTCACTTAGAGATTCAAAAAGATATGCTACAAGATAAGTTTTTGATAAATGGTAAAGATAGCAGAGTATCAAGAAAGTTAAGCAACGATTTTTTTATAAATAGCTATGAATTATGGAATTTTATTCCAAGTTATATAATAGGTAATAAATTAATCTTTTCTATTTTCAATCAAATTAAAAAACAGAGAAAAAAAACTCAATTAAATAATATTTTAAAGCAATTTGATAATAATATTTTGGAATTTGAAATTATAGATAATCAACCACAAGTCTTTTTAGATAGTAGTCAAAAATTTCAAAATATATTAGAGTTAGGACATGGATTAAAGAGATATATTGTTATTATAGCTTCAATTTTGATTAATAGAGATGGGTTTTTATTTTTAGATGAGATAGAAAATGGTATTCATCATAGCCAACTAGATAAACTATGGAATATTATTTTAACTATATCAAAAGAACAAAATGTTCAAGTATTTGCTACAACTCATTCAGAGGAATGTATCAAAGCATTAGTTACAGCTAACAAAGAAGATGTAAAAACCTATCAACCAAAAGAGCCTATATTAGAAAATAATGAGATTAAATTTATAGAGTTAGGTATAGTTGATGGAAAAGTTGACTCTATTATTTTTGATTTTAAAGAGTTGGAAAATGAAGTTGAGCAAAATATGGAGATTCGTGGATGGTAAGGATTTTTTGTGAGGGTAGTGATGATAAAACCTTTTTACGATTACTACTTAATGATTTAAAAAAATCTCAAAATATTATTGGTCAGCATAATTTTGATTCTATTATAAAAGTGATGGGTGGAAAATCTAATCTATTAGACAAAAAAAGTTATAAAACAGTAAATAAACAGGTAGGAAAGCAGATTAAAAAAGTCCTATTTGTATTTGATTGTGATTTTATAGAAGATGATAATATCTGTGGTGGGTTAGAAAATAGTATAAAGGCGATTGAAAAGCTTATAACTACACTAGATTGGAAAATAGAGGTTGATTATTATATCTTTAATAAAAATCTTGACTATTTTATTATTGATACAATTGATAAAAAAGAGAACTTTTTAGGGTGTGAAGAGTGTTTTGAACTAAAAGAGTTAAATAAAAATAGAAAGATTTTAACTTGTATATATAAATCTCTATATCCCAAAAAACCTTTTGATTTTTCACACCCAAATTTCAATGAATTAAAACATAAACTAAAAAAATTATTTAAGGAACAAAAATGACAATATTACCAGCAATAGACCTAAAAGATGGAAAAGCAGTAAGACTTAGCAAAGGGCTAATGGAGAGTGCCAAAATTTATAGTGATGAGCCATGGCAAGTGGCAAAACGGTTTGAAGAATTAGGGAGCGAATGGGTTCATTTAGTAGATTTAAATGGAGCATTCGCAGGAGAGCCGAAGAACTTAGAGCAGATTAAAAAGATTAGAGAAAACTGTAATCTAAAGCTTGAACTTGGTGGTGGGATTAGAGATGAAGATACAATTAAAATGTATTTAGAGTTAGGAATTGATAGATTAATACTTGGTTCAATCGCAGTGAAAAATCCACAATTTGTGCGAGATATGGCAAAAAAGTATCCAATAGTTGTAGGAATTGATGCTATTGATGGTATGGTGGCTGTTGAGGGTTGGGCAGAGACTTCTGATATGAAAGCTACTGATTTAGCCAAAGAGTTTGCTTCTTGTGGAGTTGAGGCGATAATCTGTACTGATGTTGGAAGAGATGGAATGATGAGTGGATTAAATTTGGAATTTACCAAAGAGATACAAGAGGTATCAGGATTAGAGACAATAGCAAGTGGAGGGCTTAAAGATATGAGTGATATTAATGGACTTATTGAGATGGGTATTGATGGGACTATTGTTGGAAAAGCCTTTTATGAGGGTACACTTGATTTAGAAGAGGCATTTAAGGCTACTAAATAATGGAACAACAAAAACACTTTATCAAAGATATAGAGATTAAAAACTTTAAATGTTTTAAGGATTTTAAAGCAGATGGATTTGGTAGAGTTAATCTAATTGGTGGTAAAAATAATGTGGGTAAGACGGCTTTTATGGAGGCTTGTTATATTAATAGACAATATACATCACAAGCTATAGCTGATATAATATTTTCCAGATATTTAATAAATTTATTTGATGAATTGTTAAAAGAAGTTGGAATAAAGTATATATTAAACTTTATAAATCATAAGGCTAAAGATATTGTAGGTGGTGAAGTAATATCAAATTTGGGTATTTCAGAAATAAAATATTTTGAAAATGAATTAAAGAATGAAAAAATATTATCAAATATTATATATTTTGATACAAATATACAATCAAATAAAAGATATGATGAATGGTACTCTATAATTATAGAAAATGGAATTGAAGATAATGTTGATAAGCTTATTCAAATATTTGATACAAATATAGATAAATTTAGAATTATAAAATCTCAACCAAAATGTAGAAAAAAAGATGATAAAAAATATTATAATTTAAATGAATTTGGGGATGGTATTGCTAAAATTATCTCTTTTATTTGCCTTCTTTTAGCAAAAAAGAAAAGCATTGTTTTTATTGATGAGATAGAAAATGGAATACATTACACAAATTTAGATGAATTATGGAGAATTATATTAACTATTTCAAAAGAGCAAAATGTTCAAGTTTTTGCCACAACACATTCAGATGAGTGTATAGAATCTTATGCTAGAGTGGCTAAGAGTTTGGAAGATGAAGAGATTACTTTTATTGAATTAGGTAAGAATAAAAAAGATGAGATTAGAGCAATGGTATATCCTTATGAGTGGTTTATTGATGAGATAGAACAAAATCATGAGGTTAGAGGATGGTAATTATTGTTGAAGGAAAAGATGATAAATCTTTTATTGTTGCTTTATTAAATGATTTAAGAAAAAATGGAGAAATAGTACTCCAAGATAATATTAATTTTGATAATTATATTGAGGTAATGGGTGGAAAGTCAAAACTTTTAGATAGCAAACATACTAAATATAAAAAAATTCAACTTAAAATAGATAATGATAATATACAAAAAGTTCTTTTTATTTTTGATTGTGATTTTAAAGAAGATGATAATATTTGTGGTGGAATGGAAAAATCGTTAGAGTGTTTTAGTAATCTGAAAAAAGAATTAAATTGGAATATAGCAATTAATGTATATGTTTTTAATAAAAATTTAGATTACTTCTTGATGGACACAATAAAAGATAAAGATTGTTATCAAGATTTTAAAGGTTTAATCAACTGTTTAGATATTGAGAAATTAAAGCCAAATAAAAAACCAATAGCAAATTTATATAGAGATTTATATCCATATCCAGAGTTTGATTTCAAAGATGATAATTTTGAAGATATAAAACAAAAACTAAAAAACTTATTTAAGGAAGATAATGGATAATACATATAACGAACTAACAATTACAATCCCACCTCAAATGGTAGAGTTTGTAGCTGATTATGTATCAAATATATTTCATGATGGTATTGAGATGGGAAGTGATAATATTATTATTAGAAGCGAAAAAGATATTAGTTATATCAAAGATGGAGTAGAGGCTTTGCTTCATCAATTAGATGATAATATGAAATTCTCATTTCAAGAAGAGATTAAAAAAAATGAGGATTGGATAGGGGTATATCAAGATAGTGTAGAACCTGTTGTGGTGGGTAGTTTTTATGTTAAGCCTAGTTGGTATGAAGATAGAGAGGATAAGCTAAATATTCAAATAGACCCAGCTTTGGCATTTGGTTCAGGGCATCATCCAACTACTTTTAGTTGTTTGGAGTTTATAGAGAAGTATATAAAAGCAGGGGATAAGGTTTTAGATGTAGGTTGTGGTAGTGGTGTATTAGGACTTGCTTGTGCTAAACTTGGGGCAGATGTTGATTTATGTGATACAGACCCAATTTCAGTGGAGAGTACAATAGAGAATTTTGAACTAAATAAGAGTAGTTATAATGATATATGGGAGGGGTCTGTATATAAGAGAAAATCTCAATATGATATGGTAATTGCTAATATTATAGCAGATGTTTTGAAATTAATATCCAAAGATATAGTAAAAGCTACAAAAGATAATGGTATAATGATACTTTCAGGAATTTTAGATAAAAAGGAAGAGTTAGTACTTAAATCATTTAAAGATTATGAACTAATTGATAGAAAGTTAAAAGGTGAGTGGGTAACACTCGTATATAAAAAATAGTAAGAGGAACTTGATGAACAACGGAAATAAAAACGATAACAATTTTTTTAATAATAATCCCATATTAGCATTTATGGTATTTTCAATAGTTATAATATTGGTATTTAAGGTATTAATTGGTGATAATAGTGGTGGTATGAATGATGTAATGGGGCAAAAGAGCAATATTATTACAAAGCATGTTAAATACTCTATTATTAAAGATGAGATTAAAAAAGGTAATATTAAAACAGTCAAAATTACACCTAGTAGAATAGAGGCTCGTGGTGATGGCTTTAGAATGGTAGCTAGTAATATACCTGCTAATGATTTGACACTTATTAAACTTTTAGAAGATAATAATATAGAGTTTGAGGGTGCTATGGGTGAGGGTATGGTATCAGAACTTATCTCAATGTTACTACCTATATTTATATTTTTTGCAATTTGGATAATCTTGGTTAAGAAGATGCAAAAAGGTATGGGTGGTGGAATGCTTGGTATGGGTAAATCAGGCACACAAGTAAATTCTGAAAAACCTGATACAAAGTTTGATGATGTAGCAGGAGTAGAAGAGGCAAAAGATGAGGTCAAAGAGATTGTTGATTTCTTGAAATATCCAGAGAGATATATGGAACTTGGAGCAAAAATCCCAAAAGGGCTTCTATTAGTAGGACCTCCTGGTACTGGTAAAACTCTATTAGCCAAAGCCGTAGCAGGAGAGGCGAGTGTGCCATTTTTCTCTGTAAGTGGTTCAGGATTTATTGAGATGTTTGTAGGGGTTGGGGCAAGTAGAGTAAGAGATTTATTTGAACAAGCCAAAAAGGTAGCACCATCTATTATATTTATTGATGAGATTGATGCAATAGGTAAAAGTCGTGCAAGTGGTGGAAATATGGGTGGAAATGATGAGAGAGAACAGACTCTAAATCAACTTTTAGCTGAGATGGACGGATTTGGTACAGATACACCAGTAATTGTTTTAGCAGCTACAAACAGACCTGAAACACTTGATGCTGCGTTGCTAAGAGCAGGTAGATTTGATAGACAAGTATTAGTAGATAAGCCTGATTTTGAGGGAAGACTACAGATACTTAAAGTTCATAGTAAAGATGTTAAACTTGCTTCTAATATTGATATGGAGATAATTGCAAAACAGACATCAGGATTAGCAGGTGCTGATTTGGCAAATATTATCAATGAAGCAGCTCTTCTTGCAGGAAGACATAATAAAAAAGAGATAGAACAATCAGATTTACTAGAATCAATTGAGAGAACTTTTGTTGGACTTGAAAAGAAAAATAGAAAAATAAGTGATTTAGAGAAAAAAATTGTATCATATCATGAGAGTGGTCATGCTTTAATGGCAGAACTTACAAAAGGGGCTACAAGAGTAACAAAAGTATCTATTATCCCTAGAGGATTGGGTGCTTTAGGATATACTCTACACTTACCTGATGATGAAGATAGATTCTTGAAACAAAAATTTGAACTTTTAGCAGAGATTGATGTACTTTTAGGTGGTAGAGCTGCTGAAGAGGTATTTTTAAATGATATTAGTACAGGTGCTAGTAATGACCTTGACCGTGCTACTGCGATAATCAAAGATATGATTACAGTTTATGGTATGAGTGATGTAGCAGGACTTATGGTACTTTCACGAACTCAAAGTTCATTTTTAGGTGGTGGAATGGTATCAAATGATTATAGTGATAAGATGTCAGAAAATATTGATGAGTTTATAAGATTATCACTTGATAAACATTATGAAGATACCAAAGCTACTCTTAGAGAGTATAGTGGTGCTATTGAAGAGATGGTAAAAGTGCTTCTTGATGTAGAGGTAATTGAGGGTAATACAGTAGTATCTATTATCGATAAGTTTGAAAAAGAGAATGGTATGGAGAGTAGATTAGCCCATACTAAATCAATAGATTCTCTATTAGAAAAAAAGAGTTAAAATATCTATTATGATGTTGAAGCAGATTAAAAAAGCAGGTTTTATCCTAAAGCCAAATTCACCAGAGATTAGAGATACCTATATTGGTATCAAAAAACTCTTTAATAAAAGAGGTATAGAGGTAGTACTAGATAATAGAAGTGCCTCTATGATTTCTAAGAGTGGAATAAAGTTTAAAAAAATGTGTAAAGAGGTAGATTTTTTGGTATCATTAGGTGGTGATGGCACACTTCTATCTCTTGTAAGACGAAGTTATGGATATGACAAGCCAGTATTAGGTATCAATGCAGGAAACTTAGGATTTTTAGCCGATGTCAAACTTGATGAAGTTGATGAGTTTTTGGATAATCTACTCAAAGGTAATTATAGAATAGATGATAGAATGATGATGAGTGCCAAACTTCACAAAGCCAATTATACAGAACAGTTTTATGCCTTTAATGATATTGTAATCACAAGACCAACAATATCTAAAATGGTAAAAATTGATGCCTATATTGATGAAGAGAACTTTAATACTTATAGAGGAGATGGATTAATTGTATCTACCCCCACTGGTTCTACGGCTTATTCATTAGCATCAGGTGGGCCTGTAATGTATCCACTTACCAAAGCTTTTATATTATCGCCAATATCCCCACATTCTCTTACTCAAAGACCCCTTGTAGTCCCAACTGACTTTAGGATTGAGCTAATATCCCCACAAGATAGAGTAATTGCTATGGTAGATGGACAAGATGACTATATAATGGAAGTCAATGATAGATTAGAGATTACAATAGCATCTATGGGTGCTAAACTATTACACAAAAAAGAGAGTAATTATTTCTCTGTTTTAAGAGAAAAACTATTTTGGGGAGATAGATGAGTAGGTCTATAATTAAGAGAATATATATAAAAGAGCTTCTATTTTTTGATACTTTAGAACTAGAATTTGATAGTGGATTAATTGTATTTACAGGTGCAAGTGGAGCAGGTAAGTCTATGCTTATATCATCACTTCTCTCTACATTTGGATTAGACACACCCAAAGCATCAATGTGTGAAGTAATATTAGAAAAGTTTAATAGCCTAGAACTTGATAGCTATGATATTGATGATGAGTTTAGTATCAAAAGTATCAAACGAGATAAGCTAAGATACTATATTGATGGACAAAAAATATCCAAAAAATCCCTACAATCCCTATTTAAACCACCATTTGTAAGCTACCTATCTGTAAGAGATAGAGAGGGCTTTAGTAGTGATAATCTACTCTCTATCATTGATAATATTATCATCAAAGATAATAGAGTTTTCAAAAAAGAACTTAGAGAGTATAAAAAACGATTTAAAATATATCAAGATAAACTCAATCAACTACAAGACCTTAGAGATAACCAATCTAAAATCAAAGATTTAATAGAGTTTGCCACATTTGAAATAAATAAGATTGATACAATCAACCCAAAAGTAGGCGAAGAAGAAGAGCTTCTAAGACTCAAACAACAACTATCAAAAATAGATAAAATCAAAGAAGCAATAGATGGCTCACAAGGAATATTTGAGTTTGAAACCCAACTAATAGAGGCATACTCCCTAGTAGATAAAGATAGCAGTTTTATCAATGATACATTCACCCAAATAAGAGCAGATTTTGATGATATAAACAACCTATCACAAGAGTTAGAAGATACAGATATAGAAGAGCTACTCAATAGAATAGAGCAAATATCATCACTAATAGAGAGATATGGCTCAATCCAAAATACAATAGATTATAGAGAAAAAAAACTTCAAGAACTAGATAAATACAAAAATATATCTTATGATATGAGAGCATTAGAAAACTTTGTAGAGTTAGAGTATCAAGAGCTTATAAACTTAGCATATAGATTAGATAGCACAAGAAGAGAAGCCTCTATAAACATAGAAGAGTATCTATATGAGTATCTAAAAGAGCTAAAGCTCTCACGAGTAAATTTTATATTTACCCAATCATCTCTATCAAGCTTAGGTAATAGCACAGTAGATTTATCCATAAATAACTCAATAGCCTCAACTCTAAGTGGAGGAGAGTTTAACCGTCTAAGATTAGCACTAATGGTAGTAGTAATGCAAAGAGGTGCAAATAGCCAATCAGGAGTAATAATATTAGATGAGATAGATGCCAATGTAAGTGGAGACGAATCAATAGCCATAGCCAACTTAATACACAAACTATCACAAAAATATCAAATATTCGCCATATCCCACCAACCCCACCTAAGTGCCAAAGCCAACCAACATATTTTAGTGACTAAAACTCAAAATGGTGGAGAGGTAGAGGTATTAAATAGAGATGGTAGAATACAAGAGATAGCTAGAATTATAGCAGGAGAGAGAGCAAATAGCGAAGCTTTGGAGTTTGCTAGGAATTTGATATAGGGTAGGGTGTTTTCCAATGCCAATGAATTAAGCCCAAAACCATCTACAAACTAGCTTTTTTAGAGACAGGAAACTTAGTAGAAGAGTGTTTTTCTCTCTTGAAACATTAAGACCAAGGTATCCCGACTTCGCCCCAAACCTTCCTTAAGCAACGACTAAATCCCCACCCACTAAGGAAAGTTAAAGCTCTAAATTATTGTAGTGCCTAGCTAAATCTAT